>CALKVC010000041.1 GCA_937996595.1 uncultured Chitinophagaceae bacterium | reverse complement strand
CCAACAGAAAGCATAGCACGGCTGTTTCCCTTATCCCTTTTGCTTTGGTAACTTCCGTTTTCAAACTGGTACTCCTTCTGTGTGGTAAAACTATGCAGATAGCCAATGCCAATTGATGTTTTAATATTCAAACCAACATTGAATTTATAGTCATATGAAAGCTCAGTGTTTATAAAAAAACCGTGATAGAGCTTATTATGAAAAATATAACCAATATTTATGGATTGAAATAAATGAGAATGTTTTCGAACTCTGTAAGAAAAGCCTGAACCTACCTGTACTCCAGGATGAACAGGTGTAGTTATCAACTTTGTGAACGGGATGGCTGTGGCTTCGTTAAAAATTGAAATAGTAACTGGTGTGGGAAGTTTCTGAGCTTTGACAAACTGTATCAATAAAATTGCTGTTAAAAAAAACATAAGATGCTGTTTCATAATTTTAATTGCCTGCTAAATTGTTTCTAATTTGGGTACATTTATTTTGGTAACACAGTTCCGCTTCCGGTAATACTGG
This sequence comes from uncultured Chitinophagaceae bacterium, assembly GCA_937996595.1. Lineage (GTDB taxonomy): Bacteria > Bacteroidota > Bacteroidia > Chitinophagales > Chitinophagaceae > Ferruginibacter. The sequence goes on along the minus strand of CALKVC010000041.1, from coordinate 22,160 downwards.
TTGTGATTACAGGTGTTCCACGGTAGCAGAGTTTTCCACTGCCAATAATTTTTACTTTCAACTGGCTGTTGGCAGTAATTTCTGTCTTTCCGCTCCCTATAATTGTTGCATCAGCTTTATCAGCTAACATATTCAGCATATAAATACCTCCGCTTCCATCTATTTTTGAATAGAAATTTTGAGTGGTTCCACTGCTTAAATGAATATTACCTGAACCCGAAACAGCTGCATTAAAATCTGTAATTCCATTAAAAGAACCGGTGGTTGTTATACTTCCTGACCCTGACATAGCAAGGCCATTTAATACTGGCAATGTGATATAGACTTCTATGTTGTCATTCTTTATATTCATGTTTCTTTTGTAACCAACATGCAGTTTATTATTCACCAATATGGTTTCATAATAAGGCAGCAGGTTACTGTATCCCCTTACCTCCACTTTAAACACTGTTCCCTGGAGGATAAAAACATTTGTACTGCCCGAAGCTGATATGGCTTTAAAGTTTCGGATGTTTCTGCTGTCAATAGTAATAGCACCGTTCCCCGAAATCATTTCCTTTGAACAAGATAACAATGACAACATGGCACATATCACCGCTAATGATAATCCTCTTTTCATAAAGTGGTTTAATAGTTTGAAAAAAATAGTTTCCTTTAAAAATGTAAAATTAAGGCCGCCATTAGGGTGCTTATGGCCGAATGAATGATTTTAAATCCTGAATGACGTAAAAAAATGGTTGAAGTATTAAAATTTGTCTTTGAAAATCCAGTCAAACATGTTATTCTTATTTATTCAACCATTCTTTAAAGGCTGGCGCCCTTTTTTGGCTGATGATCACTTCAGTGTCATATTTAGGAATGAGGTGTATTTCTAATTTCCCATTTTCTTCGTTAGTGAAATAATGACAGGCTTTCAGGTTAATGATAAACTGGCGATTTGCCCGGAAGAACAGTGTCACTTCCAGCAATCTCATCAACTCATCCAGTGAATGGTTTAGTAAATAAGTTTCAGACTGAAATGTTTTTAAGCTGGTATAGTTGCCGTCTTTATAAAAATAAGCGATGGTTTCAACAGGTATAGGTATGTTCTTATTACCTGATACCGCTACCAGTATTTTTATTTTTGTAGTACTGTTACTTTCAGTAAAATCTGTTTCTTCTTCTATTGTATTTGAAATATTATTTTCAGGCAAGGTTGGTATCACGTCTGAACCTGTTTTTACATTTTGCAGGGTAAACAGTTTTTCTTTCAATGACAATAACTCCCGGTTACTTATTTTAGATTGCCTGTAAAAAAAATAACCTACATATACTACGTTCCAGAAAATAATAAATAAAATAGAAATAGGAAACTCAGTATTAAAAAACGCAACTTCTTCCTTTTTTAAACCAAGCATTACTATAAGATAGATATACATAAAAGCCAGAACAAAAATAGCCGGGATAACCACAGCAGCTATGAATTGATAAATTAACCTTGTAGCGAAATATTTATTCCATGGATATTGATCATCCAGGAATGAAGTGATAATATTAATTAAAGAAGTGGTAATAAAGGTCAGGCTAAACCCAGACAACAGATCTGCAATAAAATATTTGCCATGAATTGTACCAGTAATCGAATCGCTTCCTAGAAATACAAAGAAAAAAGCCAAGATTACAGATAAACCAAGGCGCAACCAAAAATCACGATATGGATAAAAACTACTCACTAATATATTCCTGTTCAAAACTTAATTTAAAATAAAGTCATACCAATTCAAAAAATCAAACAAATTTATTAAAATTGTTATTGTTCATTAATCTCTTGCCAGGTATTAACCAACATTCCGACAGGAGATCAAAAGCTTTGCTCCCAGTATGGTTAATAGTAAATATAAATTTCCCTTTGCTTCAGATTTGGTTGAAAACGTTTTGTAATAATGAATCACAAATGGGTTTCATGACTTTGTACTTCTGACTTCTCCTTCGTTATGCTTTTTCAAACGAATTTCCAAATCCTATACATGGCCGTAATAAAACCCATTATCTTTTAAACTCCTTAATATGTATGTATAAAATGGCATAAAAAAATCCCGGGCTAACCGGGATGTTGCGGAGAGAGAGGGATTCGAACCCCCGGACCTTTGACAGTCAACGGTTTTCAAGACCGCCGCAATCGACCACTCTGCCATCTCTCCGCGGCAAAAGTAAGGTTATAGCGTTTTAAGAACAAAAAATTTATGCATTCTTTACAAAAAAAATCTGCAGCATTGTTTTAAGAAAGCCATTTTTGCCCGTCCCTATTGAATTACAGACAATATTATAAGAACAACATGTATGCATCAGCTAGCCGGTACGGTTGGCTTATCTATGATAACTACCAGGTCTTTCAGGGCTACCGTTATCGGAATAACGCCAACCTGTAAAATGGCATTCTTACCCCGTAATTCTTTTACCTGACCTACCGTGCGGCTGTTTTTCATCCGTACTTTGCTGCCAACCGTTATCTCTCCTCCCACTTCAATAAATTTCTCATCCAGCTTTTTCTGCCGTTTCTCGTTTGTAAACCTTTCCTTCTGGCCAAAGAGCAAGGCATGGATCATTTTAACCACTGCATCTTTATCCTCCGTTTTCCGCCATTCAATCACCATCGCTTTCAATCGCCGTTCCATATCGCGCAGGTATGCAAGCTTATCATCCGTTATCCTGTTCTGCTGCTTCAGTATCTCCAGCTCCTGCCGGTGCCTTTCCTTATCCATCACATGCTGCATCTCCTTTTTTAACCGCGTATTCTCTTCCATCAACTGTTTCAATGCTTTCTTTTCCTTTTCCAGTTTTTGCAGGTCCTGTTCCGTGCTGTTCAGTAATTTATCAAGCTGAAAATGGCTTTCATCAGCCAGTTTCCTTGCTTTTGAGATCAGCCTTTTATCTAACCCGATCCGTTCGGCAATGGAGAAGGTATAACTGCTTCCGGGCTTACCCGTCTGCAACCTATATAACGGCAGGAGGTTTTGCTCGTCAAACTGCATGGCGCCATTGATGATACCCGGCACCTTGTTAGCCATCACTTTCAGGTTAAGGTAATGCGTGGTTACGATACCGTAAGCGTGCTTCATGGCCAGTTCTTCCATGATCACTTCAGCAAAAGCGCCACCCAGGTTAGGGTCGCTGCCACTACCCAGCTCATCAATGAAAAACAGCGTCTTGCCGTTAGCGTTCTCTATGAAATACTTCATGTTTTTCAGGTGCGATGAATAGGTGCTCAGTTCAAACTCCAGGCTTTGCGTATCTCCGATATGTATGAACATCTGTTTGAAAATACCCATCTCACTGTCGGGGCTAACCGAAACCAGCAATCCTGCCTGCAGCATAACCTGCAAGAGCCCTACGGTTTTAAGGGTTACCGTCTTGCCTCCGGCATTGGGGCCGCTGATAACCAGTATCCTTTCTTTTTCATGCAGGGTAAGGTTTACGGGCACAGTTGCCTTCCCGTTTCTGTTATTGTACAGTAACAGGAGCGGATGATATGCATTGATGAGCCCGATATGCGCCCTGTCTTTTACCATCGGATAATTACCGCCAATGTCTATCGCCAGCCTGGCTTTTGCCCTGATAAAATCAAACTCCCCGGAAATGGTAAGGTAGGTTTTCAATAGTGCAGCATATGCTCCCACTTTTTGGGTAAGCTCCCGCAATATCCTGTTCACTTCCCTGGTTTCCTCATGTTCCAGTGAATACACTTCATTGTTCAGTTCGGTGGTTTCCTCCGGTTCAATGAAACTGGTTCTGCGGCTGTCGCTTTCTGCATGCAGGATCCCCTTTACTTCCCTTTTCTGTTCTGCAAAAACGGCCAGCACCCGCCGGCCATTCATAAAGCTTTCTTCAATATCAGACAGGTATCCCAACTTGTTCATCTTGCTCACAATCCTGTCGAAAACCCTTCTCAATTCGTTCCGTTTGCGATACAGGTTCATCCTGATACGGGCAAGGTCTTCACTGGCATCGTCTTTTACAAAACCAGATTCATCAAGCACTTCATCAATCATATCCCTGATCGCTTTTTCATACCAGGTTCCTTCAATCACTTTACTTAATGCAGGATAAGCTTCTCTCCTTTCTGCATCAAACCACCTGAATATATTGGCTGTATTGTCAAGCAGTTTCCTGATTAGTAAAAACTTTGACCCGTCAAGGGTAGCACCCGGTATGCCCAGCAATGTGATCTCCCGCGAAACATTCAGGTTAAAATCATTCGGAAAATATACCGATGCAGCCAACAGCGTTTTAAACTCATTCGCCTGTTGAAGGGCCGCTTCAATATATTCAAGCCGGGTATGTAAGCGCAGCTCAAGCGATTTCGCCCGGCCATAATCTGTACGGCAATGACCGGCCAGCAGGTCTTTAACCTTGCCGAACTCCAGTTGCAGTAAAGTGGATTCAGGAAAAAACCTCATGAGGCGTAATTTATTATTGAATGCAAAGTTAGGAGGAAGTTAGATCTAAGATGTATGATGTTAGATGTATGATTTATGATGTATGATGTGGGATTTATGATGTATGATTTATGATGTATTATTTATGGTGTATGATTTGGGATGCAGGATAAACCAAACTTTGAACCTCAAACCTCAAACCTCAAACCTCAAACTACCGCTCCTCCACCTGTAATTCCTCCCAATCAGTTGTTCCGTCTTTCTTTCTTGTAAAAATCATTCGGTCTGAGCCCTGGATAATAATTTCTGCAGTTGTATATACGATACAGCCTTCCATCAAATGCCCGCCAATGGTTTTACCGGTACTATCGCTGATGCTTACATGCAAATGTGAGCCGTTTACCGAAACAGTGCCACTCAGCCCTACAATTTCAAAATGCCCGCTACCGGTTGTTCCGGAGGGCTGGTTGGCAAACCTGATTTGGTAACTGGTCAGGCTTCCTGCACAGGTAACCACCCAGGCAGCTTTCAGTTGATGTTCAGCTGCAAAGCTTTGAATTGATTTTTTAAGGTCGGCGCCGGGTTTTAACCGGATAGCATAGGATTTGTCTGGCGGCATTGGGGTTGTTTCTTTAGTTTTACAGGATGAAATTATTACAAAAGAGAAAATACACATTACAACTAATAACCTGAACATATTTTTTGAATATTTGTTTACATGAATAACCACGCTCAATATTAACAAATATGGATGAAATGATCAGAACAGAAACAGCCGTTTTGGGAAATGGTTGTTTCTGGTGTACGGAAGCCATCTTTCAGTTGCTGGATGGGGTAATTTCTGTAAAAAGCGGTTATAGCGGCGGGCATACCGAAAATCCAGATTACAAGTCTGTTTGTACCGGTGAAACCGGGCATGCTGAATGCCTCGAAATCAAATACGACCCGGCCAGGATCAGTTACCAGGCTTTGCTGCAGGTTTTTTTTGACACACATGACCCTACTACACTCAATCGCCAGGGCAATGATGTGGGTACACAATACAGGAGTGTGATTTTTTTAATGAACAATGATCAGGAACAACAAGCCAGGTCATACATAAAAGAACTGAATGATAAAAGCTATTTCCCCAGGCCGGTTGTAACAACATTGGAAAATTTCACCCGGTTTTTCCCTGCTGAAAATTATCACCAAAATTACTACCTGGAAAACGGAACAGCCCCGTATTGCCAGTTTGTTGTAAGGCCAAAAGTTGATAAATTCAAGAATAAAAATCCGGATAAACTTAAAAAAATGCGTTGAAAATCAATATGCTTCCGGTAAAACTTAAAAAAAACGGTGAAATAACTTTGAATTCCTGATTTTGCTGCGTAGTTTTACATGGCTTATTAGAAAGATTACCTCTAGCAATCACAATTCCCCTGAAATTTCCTCCGCTAATCATTGTAGTGTGTCATACACTGAACAATCAGTTTAATTATTCCGGGTAACCGGTCTAACATATTATTCACTGTTTTAATATCCTGAATAAAAATCAAGCGTCCTGCTTCCTGTGAGCCGTTTTCTCTAACCACAAAAATTAAGAAAATGCTTACAAATTTTACACTCAGGGTTAAACTCCTAACTGCTGTTTTAAGCATCCTATGCTTTACAGCCGTTTCCCAAACAAGTATACGACCGTATACCCTTGTTTATTCAGAAAACCTAAAAGGAGGAGCAACCGTTTTTGGTAACACCATGATGCACATTATCACCAATAATGCGGTAGACCTGGTTAAGATGAACCAAATAGGTGATCCGTCCAATGGAGTTGGTGGTCTTGGCTTTACCCAATATGGTAATGACCAGCAGAATATGCAATTCACCGATGTGGATGCAACGCCAGCCAACCAGGTTTTCTTTACGCTGGGCGCCTCCAACTGGAGATACCTGGCCAATGGTTCAAACCAGGGAACTGCCTGGCGGACGCTGGATAATCCGGGTGCTCCCTGGACAAATGCCAGTGCAAGCTTTGGTTATAACAGGGGCCAGACAACCACCATCACCAGCGGCAATATCACTTCCTATTACCTCAAAACAATAAATGTTTCAGATCCGTCTGTTTTCAGCGGATTTGACATGATCTATAGTTATGACGATGGCATTGTGGTATATGTGAATGGCGTGGAAGTGAGAAGGGCCAATATGCCTGCCGGTACTATTTCTTTTAATACGGTAGCCTCGGGTAATAACTACACCACGGGAGCAACCTATACCATTCCTGCAGGGTATTTTACGGCAGGAAATAACATCATCGCGGTTGAAATTCACCAGCGGACAGCGAACAGCAATAATTGCTTTTTCGATATGAGCCTCTCCGGTATTAGCAAGGCAACAACCAATTCATCTTCTGCTAACCTGGTATTACCGGCAGGAACCAATACTATCAAATTTGCCAGGCTGTACTGGGGCGGCAGAATAGATAAATCAGTTGTAACTGCAGCTCCGGATACATTGCGGAAGATTAAGATACGCAAAGGCAGTTCCGGATTCTATGCTGATGCCCTGGCACCTGCTTCCAATGTAGATCAGTTCTCATTAAATACCACAGAAACCATCTACCAGTCATATGTAGACGTAACGTCCTTCCTGCAGGCGAATGGCACCGGTACTTATTCCATTGCCGACCTTCCCGCTACACCGGGTTCCATCAGCGGTGGCGGTAAATATGCAGGCTGGGCCATTGTGGTTGCCTATGAAAATACAGCATTAAGTTACAGCAGCATACGTATCTATGACGGATACATGCAGATATATGATAATGGCACACCGGTAACACAGACTGTTGTACTGTCGGGCCTGGATGTTCCCAATAACCCATTGCTGGCTGATGATGCCGTAATGTCTACCGTGGTATGGGAAGGCGATGGTAACCTGGGAGCCAGTGCGGGTAACCCAGCAGGTGATTATGTAAAAATAAATAACATAGCTGTTAGCAATGCCGTTAATCCCGTAACCAATTTCTGGAACGGAACCATATCTAAAAACGGCACATTCGTTTCCGGAAGCAAGAACCCGGATTATTATAACCAGATGGGCATTGACATTGATGAAATGAATGTGGGAACAGGTTATAATATACAACCAAACGCTACCAGCGTTTCCATTGAATTTGGTACGGAAGCCGACCAGTATTTCCCAAGCGTATTCACATTTGCCATCAGGATGAAAGACCCGGTGATAACACTTGACAAGGCCGTATCTGATGCCAATAATAACAGCTTCGCAGATGCAAACGAAATACTAACGTATACAATTAGCGGTACCAACATGGGGCCGGGAGCAGCATATAATGCTACCATCATAGATTCATTGCCTTTAAATACCACTTATGTACCCAATTCACTTGAAATAGTTAACGCCCCCGGCTGTACACCCGGTTTCCTTACTGATGCGGCAGACAATGACAATGCATTTAAAGCGACCAATGCAGGCCGCGATTATGTGAAATTCTACATCGGGAATGGCTGGACAGGCAACAGTGGCGGCGAACTGCCACTGGGAAGCATGTATGAAGTGAAACTGAAAGTACTAACCGAAGGGATCCCGGGCAGTGTGATCAATACGGCACGTATCACAGCCAATTCACAGGCCGGAGATAATTTCATTGATGACGGAACAGCCGTTATATCACCTTCGGGCGGGCCGGTTGATGTTACACTCAGTTCATTCACCGCAACCCTCGTTAACAATAATGGTTTGCTTAAATGGGTTACCGAGCAGGAACTTAACTTCAGCCATTTTGAAATTGAAAGGAGTGATGATGCGGTTAGGTTTGCAGCCAGGGGCTCCGTTACCGGTGCCGGGCAATCAGATTCAAAACGGAGTTATACCTATACCGACCCGATTGCCGCCGGAACGAAAATTGTTTATTACAGGCTGAAAATGGTAGACCTGGATGGTAAATACGTTTATTCCAGGATCATAGCCATCAGGCTAAACGGCTCTTTCACTGCAGATAACGTAACCGTATATCCGAATCCATTCATTTCTGATATAAAAGTGCGCCTGTCTGTAAAAGAAGACAATACAGCCACATTCAGGATCATATCATTTGATGGCAGGGAACTGGTAAACAGGAAAGTTTCTGTACTAAACGGTGAAAACATCATTGTACTAAAAGATTTCGGCACACTGGCAACAGGAAATTACATCCTGGAAATTACCAGTGGACAAGAAAAGTTCATACAGAAAATAATGAAGAAATAATTTTTGTGGGGGTTTCTTATAAAATGGCTGTCTGTTTCAGGCAGTCATTTTTTTTGCAAAGCAATTAACTTTTAATAAGTATAGAAATAAAATTACCTTGCCTGCCCAACATTTAATCATAAATCATAAATCATAAATCATAAATCATAAATCATAAATCATAAATCATAGATCTAACATCATAAATGTCAACCAACCTGGCAACATATAATAACGACTGGTATAAACCGGGCCATCCGGTTAAGCGGTTTTGCTGGTATTGGGTGAATACGGTATTTTTTAAAACCGGCCTTTTCCCTTTTTACGGGTTAAAGACATTTTTGCTCAGGCTTTTTGGAGCAAGGGTTGGAAAAGGGGTGTTAATAAAACCGTTTGTAAATATTAAATATCCCTGGTTATTGAAAATGGGTGATCATATATGGATAGGGGAGCATGTTTGGATAGATAACCTGGCTTCGGTTACTATTGGTAACCATGTTTGTTTGTCGCAGGGAGCCTTTCTGCTAACCGGTAACCATGATTATACAAAACCGGGGTTTGACCTGATGGTAAAACCCATATCAGTGGAAGACGGTGCCTGGATTGGCGCCAATGCCATTGTTTGTCCCGGCGTTACATGTGGTTCTCATGCAGTGCTGGCAGTGGGTTCAGTGGCTACATCCAACCTGGCAGCTAACAGTATTTACAGTGGCAATCCGGCCGTAAAAATAAAAGACAGGATTTTTGATGCAGTAGCATAAATTTGCCGTTCATCCATCCCTGTGACCCGGGATGATGTGAGCCACTGCAACAATGAAAGTATCAATAATAACGGTAACATATAATTCGGGAAAATACCTGCAGGATTGTATAGAATCCGTTATTAGGCAAAACTATAAGGATATTGAACATATCATTGTTGATGGTAAATCCAACGACAATACACTTGATATCATCCGGAAATATGGATCCCATATTTCAAAATGGATTTCTGAAACTGATAAGGGTATGTATGATGCCATCAATAAAGGCATTGTGATGGCCACCGGCGATGTGGTAGGAATCCTTAACAGTGATGATATGCTTGACGGAGATGATGTTATTTCCAGCATTGTACAGGCATTTGAAGAACAGAAAACCGATGCCGTGTATGGCGACCTGGAGTATGTAGATGCAAAGGATACCAACAGGATTCTCCGCATTTGGAAAGGGCGGCCCTATAAAAGATACCGTTTCCGGTATGGCTGGATGCCGGCTCATCCCACTTTTTATATTAAAAGGTCATTGATAGAAAAATTCGGGTATTATCAAAACCATTATTATACAGCCGCTGATTATGAGTTTATGTCGCGGTACCTGTATTTTAACCGGGTTTCTGCCTATCATATTCCAAAATTACTGGTTAAAATGCGCATGGGCGGGCAGAGTAACCGGAATATACGCCAGCGGTTAAGGGCAAACAGGCGTGATTACCTGGCTATGCGTAAGAACAAGATACCATTTGCTTTTTTTGTATCCATCTTAAAGCCATTGATTAAGCTTCACCAGTTTTATAAAAAAAAGTAAACAGTTTTAAACCAACTGGAAACCTGTAATCAGTAACATGTTATCATTATTTAACAGGAAAAAAAAGAACGCATCTGAAGGAGCGTACTTTCCCATCAGTACTGATATCCATTCTCATATTCTGCCCGGAATTGACGATGGATCCCCCGATGTAGAAACTTCCATTACACTAATCCAGGGCCTCATCAGCCTGGGCATCAGAAAATCTATTGCCACACCGCATATCATCAGCGATATGTACCGTAATAATGCCGATACCATCAATAATGCCCTGAACCTTTTGAAAAAAGAACTTGCCCGGCAAAAAATAAAGTTTGAAGTATCTGCAGCGGCAGAATATATGATGGATGCTTATTTCTTTGAACTGCTTCAGTTAAAAACACCGTTGCTTACAATAAAAGATAACCTGGTTCTTACAGAATTTTCATATGCATCCATGCCGGGAAGCCCTGAAAAGATGTCGTTTGCCATCATCACAGAAGGTTATTCGCCCATCCTGGCCCACCCGGAAAGATACCCATACTATTATAATGATTACAAAACCTACCACAAACTGGCTGATCTCGGATTTCTTCTGCAGGTAAACCTGTTATCCCTCACCGGTTATTACGGAAAAGAAGCCGTTAAAGCTGCCGCCTATATGCTGAAAAATGACCTGGTTTCTTATCTCGGCACCGACCTTCACCACGACCGCCATATGCAGGCATTCCAGGATGCGTATAAAAAAGATGTATTCCGCAAATACCTGGAAGGGAAGGAGTGGAATGTGCTTTAACCCCAAACCTCAAACTACAAACCTTAAACTTCAAACCACAAACTACAACACCCAATCAACCACTTCATTCTCCCATTCCTTTTTATACGGAGTTGTAACTTTAATATAGTTGTCCGTATAACCTTCCATCATCCCGTTCTTATTCACACTTTCAAACAGCACTTTCCAGGTTTGGCCTATATGTTTAGCAGTAAATTCCTGCATCATGCTATAACTCATATTACGCAGTATCTTGTTCCTTTCATTCCGCACGTTTACAGGAATCACTGGTTTTAATTCCAGCGCCTGTGTGTTATCTCTTTCAGAATAAGTGAACACATGCAGGTATGAAATATCCAGTGATCGTATGAAATCAGCCGTTTCCCTGAAATCTGCTTCAGTTTCCCCGGGGAAACCCACTATCACATCTGCGCCAATGCAGCAATGCGGCATCATCATTTTTATAAGGCCTGCTTTTTCGGCATACAGCTCCCGTTTATAACGCCTGCGCATATCCGCTAATGTCTTGTTGCTGCCGCTCTGTAACGGGATGTGGAAATGCGGCATGAATTTGCCGGAATGGCTGATGAATTCGATGAGTTCATTGCTCAGCAGGTTGGGTTCTATGGATGATATCCGGAACCGCTGCACCCGGGTATGTTTGTCCAGTTCCTTTACCAGGTCGAAGAAATTCTCTTCATGTTTCCTGCCACCGCTGAATCCTTTGCCGAAATCGCCCAGGTTGATGCCGGTAAGTACAATTTCCTTTGCCCCGTTATCGGCAATCAGGTCAACTTCCTTCAAAACATTTTCTATGCTGTCGCTCCGGCTTTTACCGCGTGCCATCGGGATGGTGCAAAAACTGCAATTATAATCGCAGCCGTCCTGCACTTTCAGGAAAACCCGGGTACGTTCATGCATGGAATGGGATGCGGTGAAAATATTTACATCCTCAATATCGCAACTGCAAATTTTGCTGGCATCATTTTTTGAAAGCGTTTTCAGGTGGCTGGCCAAATTGAATTTTTCTGCAGCGCCCAACACCAGGTTAACACCGGGAATAGCTGCAATTTCAACCGGTTTCAACTGGGCATAACAGCCGGTAATTACAACCAGTGATTCCGGGGCTTTTCGCTGTATCCGCCGTACCAGTTGCCTGCATTCCTTATCGGCATTATCTGTAACAGAGCAGGTGTTGATGACATACACATCGGCTATATCGTCAAATTCTTTCTTTACAAAACCTTCATTTTCAAGCATGCGGCCAATGGCAGTGGTTTCACTGAAATTAAGCTTGCATCCCAATGTATGTAAGGCCACGGTTTTTGACATGGCTGCAAAATTACGTCAATTGCGGGGTATGGCAAAGGCAGTTGAAAAACCGGTCTGATTGGTATATAGCTAAGAAATAGCATCGGGCTAGATCTGTGTGTTTAAAATTTTGTTGGGGTAATTTAATGGAATTACAAAATTCCGGTTTCCGTTATCCAGCCACCATTGTTATTTAATAATATTTCCCCAACCACCAGCCCCATCATGCCCAAATTATGGTAGCCCCATCAGGGCGTTATTATGGTAGCCCCATCAGGGCGAAATTTCGGTAGCCCCATCGGGGCGATATTATGGTAGCCCCATCGGGGCGATATTATGGTAGCCCCATCAGGGCGTTATTATGTTGAATTCTATTCAAAAAAATCAAACATATATTTTTCATCATACCCAATTTCAAAATCATGCAGCATTTTTAAATATTCATCCTTAAACGATTTTGCCCTGTGATGTTCTTCCTGATTCATTATATACCTTATGACATTTCCTCTCTGGCTTTTTGAATAAGAAAAAGCACCGTATCCTGATTGCCATTCAAAATGCCCTTTTACAAGATTTTGTTTATTAATCCAACCGCTGCTGTTGCTTTTTATCTTCCCTACAAAATCCGAAATGGAAACAGCGGGTGGTAATCCAAAAAAAACATGTACATGATCGTGCCATCCTCCAACTGCTAAGGGCTTAGCTTCTTTATGAATACCGCTTATTGTTCCGGCTATATAACTGTGCAGTTTGTCACGCCAAGCTGCAGTAATCAATTGTTGCCTCTTTTTTACTGCAAAAACGGCATGAATGGAAATCTGCGAATATACATTTGCCATTGTTATACGTTTACGTTAAAACTGCCGCCCTTACAGGGCTGTTTCAAATTTACATTTAATTTTTTGCCACCAAAATGCCGCTTCTCTGAGGCTGGTTATTATGTGAATGAATTCATTAAAGAAAATTTATTGTAAACGAAATTCCCGCCTCTCTGAGGCTGGATTATATGTGAATGAATTTATTAAAGAAAATTTATTGTAAACGAAATTGGCGCCTCTCTGTGGCTGATAATTATATGAATGAATTCATTAAAGAAAAATTTTTGTAAACGAAAATGGCGCCTCTCTAAGGCGGATTGAAATAATCAATGCATGCTTTGTATGAATTTACATTTTACCATCAGATTAAATTACTGGTTTTTATAACAAGATATTTTTAATTCTTAGCCAAATTCTGCAAAAGAAATTTACAAATACATGACATTCAATGTTTGTTTATACTAATACTGTTTCCATCTATCAATTTTTCTGTTTATTTATTCTTAAGATCATTACCTTGTGTTGTGGTAAAAAAATATTTTCCTCTTATTGCTTTACTGGCTGCGGCGATGTTGTTATTCTGGGTAAAAAAGAACCAGCGCGGAGAAAAAGAACAGATTGACATTGCCGTAGATCTGCCTTCCGATACCGGCAGCCCTTTTACAAGGGATACGGCATTACTAATGTATAGCAAACACGCTTTGTGCAGGATGGAGTGCCGGCATATAGATGAATATGAAGTGAAGGAATTACTGCTGGAAGGCAAGCTGAACAAAGGCAGGATAGAAGAAGGCCCGAAAGGGATCACTTACCCGCTGGAGGGAATAACAAGAGACCGGCAGCATGTGCGACTGGTTGTAGCGCCCGGTGAGGATAAGATTGTGGTAGTAACCGTTATAGACCTTGAAAAGGATTGGCCCTGTAATTGCAATTAACATTTATTCTTCATGCCGGTTCATTAATTTTGAAAAGGCATCCGATAATAGCCTGATGTAATGTAAAATGAAAATAAAATCTTTCCTGGCAAAACCATTTGCCAATTATGTTTACCGGCAGATAAAGAAAGATATGGCCAATGCGGTATCTGACCAGCTGGCTATTTTTCAGCAATTGATAAAAACGGCTTCCAAAACGGAGTTCGGAAAAGAGCATCATTTCAATACCATTAAAACCCATGAGGATTTTGTTAAACAGGTTCCTGTAAGGGATTATGAGGCATTCAAGCCTTATATAGAAAGGATCAAGGAAGGTAAGCACAATGTATTGTGGAAAGGGGTGCCTATTTATTTTGCCAAAACAAGCGGAACAACCAGTGGGGTAAAATATATACCTATTTCCAAAGATTCCATACATAACCACATAAATACAGCCCGTAATGCCCTGCTTTGTTACATGGCAGAAACAGGCAATACCAAATTTGCCGATGGGAAGCTTATTTTCCTGAGCGGCTCGCCGGTGCTGGAAAGAGTAGGAGGCATACCAACCGGCAGGCTGAGCGGAATTGTAAACCACCATGTTCCCAAATACCTCCGTTCAAACCAGTTGCCTTCGTATGAAACCAATTGTATTGAGGATTGGGAAGAAAAGCTTGACAGGATTGTATCAGAAACCATCAGCCAGAATATGACGTTCATCAGCGGCATACCACCCTGGATGCAGATGTATTTTGATAAACTGGTTGAAAAGTCAGGGAAAAAAGTAGGAGAGCTGTTTCCCAATTTCAGCGTGATGGTACAGGGCGGCGTTAACTTTGAACCTTACAAAGCAAAACTAACGGAGAGCATTGGACGCAATATAGACAGCATCGAACTGTTTCCGGCCAGCGAAGGCTTTTTTGCATTCCAGGATTCCCAGAAAGAAACAGGCATGCTGCTGAACACGAACAGCGGTATTTTCTATGAGTTCATCCCGCTTTCCGAAATACAGCTTGAGAATCCTACCCGGCTTACACTGAAAGATGTACAGGTTGGCGAGAACTATGCCCTCATCATCAGCAATAATGCCGGTTTGTGGGCCTATGACATCGGCGATACCGTAAAGTTCATTTCAACAGAACCGTACCGGCTTGTTGTAAGCGGGCGCACCAAACACTATATTTCTGCTTTTGGCGAACACGTAATTGTTGAAGAAGTGGAATCAGCCATACTGGATGCAGCCAGGGAAGAAAATATCCGGTTAACGGAATTTACCGTAGCCCCTTATATAAGCCAGGATAAGGGAAAAAGTTTTCACGAATGGTTCATTGAGTTTGAAGCGATGCCGGAAGACCTGCAGGCATTTGCATTGAAAATTGATGCAAACCTCCGCAAAAGGAATGTTTACTATAATGACCTTATTGCCGGCAATATCCTCCAGGTATTGAAAATAACAACAGTGCGCCGGAACGGCTTTGTAGATTACATGAAGGGGATTGGAAAGCTCGGCGGCCAGAATAAAGTGCCCAGGCTGGGGAATGACCGTAAGATTGCCGACGGATTACAGCCATACGTGATGCCAGTTCCGGCAACAAGTGCTGCAACGGCTGAAAATGTATCATAAGCAGGTATGCGTAACAGTTAATTTTTGTTTGTAAAGGTTACAATACAGTTCCCGGTTGTTTTTAAATGGCTCTCTGTTATCAATTCAGCATTCATATATTATCTGATATTGCCTAATGCAAATGTCACTTGTTACACCCCACCGGATAAAAACGATTACACATGAACCAGGTGCCCATGGAAAAAATCAATACAGCCCTTTGTTCTTTCGGTATGAGCGGGATGCTGTTTCATGCACCGTTTATCAGCGCCCATCCCGGGTTTAAATTATATGCTGTTTGGGAACGTTCAGATAACGTAGCCGCACAAACGTATCCCGGCATCCTTTCTTACAAAAACCTGGATGATATGCTGGCGAATGACAACATTCACCTGGTTGTAGTAAATACACCCAACCATACCCATGCTGAATACGCCAGGAAGGCCCTGCTGGCAGGCAAACATGTACTGGTTGAAAAATCGTTTACTGTTACAGCTTCGGAAGCGCAGGAATTACTGGAACTGGCTGTACAACAGGGAAAGCAGCTTGCCGTATACCATAACCGGCGGTACGACAGCGACTTTAAAACGGTTAAACAGGTTTTTGAATCAGGTGTTTTAGGTGAATTACATGCCGCAGATTTTAATTTTTGCCGTTATAAGCAGGAGCTTAGTGCCAAAAAACATAAGGAAATGCCCATACCGGGAGCCGGGCTGCTGCACGATCTTGGCCCCCACCTGGTTGACCAGGCTTTGTACCTGTTTGGGATGCCGGAATTTGTTTTTGGCAGGCTGATGGTTACCAGGCCCCAGTCTGTTGTAAATGACCATGTAGAAATTAGTTTGTTTTACAAGAACCTTTCTGTTCGCCTGCAATCAGGGTTAATGATTAAAGAGCCACTGCCGGCTTATGTGTTACATGGCACAAACGGCAGTTTCCATAAATACAGGGCCGATATTCAGGAAGACGACCTGAAAAAAGGGATAAAACCGGGAATTGCATCCTGGGGTATTGAACCCGCATCAGCAAAAGGATTGCTGCATATAGACGGGAACGAAAAAAAATTGATTGATTCCTTGCCCGGTAATTACCTCCAATTCTATGAAGCGCTTTACCAGGCGCTTATTCACAAGGCCCCATTACCCGTAAGCGCGCAGGATGGGTTGAACGTAATGCGTATCATTGATGCCGTGCTTGCAGCAGATGCCTGTGGTATGAAAGTGAAGCCGGTTGACATTTAAAGTGCTAAATGATAGCCGGGGCTTTAATTTTAGCGGTTTTTATACGGCTTTGCAACGATTAATACTGTAAATTGCCACACTTATATCAATAAAATAATCAGCAATATGGCAGAAGCACATGCAAAAAAACGCATTGCTATTTTTGGTTCTACAGGTTCCATTGGTACACAGGCCCTTGAAGTGATAAAAGCATATCCCGGCCTTTTTGAAGCGGAAATACTTACTGCTCAGACAAACGATGAATTACTGGTGGCACAGGCCCTTGAGTTTAAACCCAATGCAGTTGTTATTGGTGATGATAAAAAATACGAAAAGGTAAAATCGGCACTGGCAGGTACAGATATTAAAGTTTTTTGCGGTGAAGAAGCCCTGGAGGAAGTGGCAGACTTTGATAATTACGATATCATGCTGGCCGCCATTGTTGGATTTGCGGGTTTAAAGCCCACACTGAAAGCAGTTGGCAAAGGAAAAGTGATTGCATTGGCTAACAAGGAAACGCTGGTGGTTGCCGGAGATATTGTAATGAAAATGGCGTTGGAGAACCGGTCGCCGATCATTCCGGTAGACAGTGAACATTCTGCCATATTTCAATGTCTGGTGGGCGAATCCCGCAACCCGATTGAAAAGGTGATCCTTACAGCCAGCGGCGGCCCCTTCCTGGGTAAAAAGCCAAACTTCCTGGTAAATGTTAAGAGAGACCATGCCCTTCAGCATCCAAACTGGAGCATGGGAGCAAAAATAACCATCGATTCTGCCACCCTGATGAATAAGGGACTGGAAATGATTGAAGCAAAATGGTTGTTCAACCTGCAGCCAAACCAGGTGGAAGTGATCATACATCCGCAAAGCATCATTCACAGCATGGTTCAGTTTGAAGACGGAAGCATTAAGGCACAGATGGGATTGCCTGATATGAAACTGCCTATTCAGTATGCACTGGGTTTTCCCGAACGGTTACAAAACGAATACCCGAGGATGAACTTCAGGAAATATCCAAACCTGACTTTTGAAGAACCCGACCTGAAAACATTCCGTAACCTGCAACTGGCCATGGAAGCATTACAGAAAGGAGGAAATACGGCCTGTGTGTTAAATGCAGCCAATGAAATAGCCGTATGGGCATTCCTTAAAAACAGGATCGGTTTCCTGGATATAACGGCTGTTGTTGAAAAAACAATGGAGAAAGTGCCCTTCATACAGGAGCCAACCCTGCAGGAATATTTTGACAGTGATGGGGAGGCGCGTAACTTTGCGGCTTCTTTGATGAAATTGTAGTTTGTAGTTTATGGTTTATAGTTTGAGGTTTGTGGTTTAGGTTTTTCAAATACATTTTACTAACAAGTAATTAAAGCCGGATCCGGCTTACATATAACATGACATTATTAGCAATAGATTGGGGTAGTGTGGGGTTAAAGGCTGCCCAGTTATTATTATCACTTTCCATTTTAGTGGTATTGCATGAATTTGGACACTATATCACTGCAAAATGGTTCAAATGCCGGGTAGAAAAATTCTACCTGTTTTTTGATCCCTGGTTTTCCATTTTTAAGAAAAAAATTGGCGATACTGAGTATGGCATCGGCTGGCTGCCGCTGGGCGGGTATGTTAAAATTGCCGGCATGGTGGATGAAAGCATGGACAAGGAACAGCTAAAACTTCCTCCGCAGCAATGGGAATTCAGGAGCAAGCCAGCCTGGCAGCGTCTAATCATCATGGTTGGTGGCGTTACAGTCAATATCCTTCTTGCATTCATCATCTATGCCATGATACTGATGATTTGGGGTGAAAAGAAAATCCCGGCATCATCACTTAAATACGGCATCACTTTCAATGACCCGATTTTCAATGAACTGCAGTTTAAAAACGGGGATAAGATACTGGAAGTTGACGGCAAACCGGTTGCGGAATATGGCGACATATTGCGCCGGTTGCTGATAGTTGACAGCACCGTACTGGTGGAAAGGGAAGGCCGGCAGCAGTTGCTGAAAATGCCCGTAGACCTGATCGGTAAACTGGTGGAAAAGAAAAAGAAGACCGAAGGCCCGCTGATTAGTCCGCGTGTACCCGTTGTAGTTATGAATGTGCCCGATACCGGCAATGCATATAAGGCCGGGTTGCGCAACGGTGATATCATCCTGGGGATAGACAGCCTTAAGACAGGCTTCTTTGATGAATTTGAAAAAGCCATGGCCGGCCGCAAAAAAGGGGAAACCATTCAACTGTCTCTTACAAGGGGCAACGAACTGGTAACCATTTCAACCGTGTTGATGGAAAACGGGAAGATCGGGTTTAACCAGCCACGTGCATTTGAAACCTTCGACAGCCTCGGCGTTTTCAAATTCAGCATAAAGAAATATGGTTTCTTTGAAGCGATTCCTGCCGGTATAAAAAGGGCAGGCGCCGAATTGAAATTCTATATTGACCAGTTTAAAAAAATACTGTCACCCGAAACGGGTGCCTATAAAGGTGTGGGCGGTTTCAAGGCAATGGGATCCGTGTTTTCGGGAACCGGCTGGGATTGGGAACATTTCTGGACCATCACCGCATTCTTTTCCATCGTTCTGGCATTCATGAACCTGTTACCCATACCCGCACTCGATGGCGGACATGTATTATTTACATTGATAGAAATGATCACGGGCCGTAAGCCAAGCGAAAAATTCCTTGAGTATGCACAAATAGCCGGCATGGTATTGTTACTGGCGCTGATGCTTTATGCAAATGGGAACGATTGGTTTGGATGGGGGAAGTAGTTTGAGGTTTGAGGTTTGAAAGGTTTAATACGTTTAAAGTTAGAAAGGTTTAAAATGTTTAAAGTTTGAAGGGTTTAAAACGTTTAAAGTTTGAAGGGTTTTATTTTTTAATGTTTTTTAATGGTAAAATATTGTAAAACCCTTAAACCCTTAAACCCTTCCAACGCCTTAAACGTTTCCAACGTCATAATCCCCTCCAACTCAACATATCCCTCCACCCATACCGCCATTCACCTGAAATATCCCCCATTCAAATATTAATAATACGGCAAACCGAAACCTTGCTTAATTTTGTTTAATGCGCAAAACGCTGAATATAATCGGCAACTCTTTAAAACTTACCCTCAAGGAACTGAAGGTAAATAAGACACGTACGGCTTTAAGCCTCACCGGTGTTGCCTTTGGTATTTTCTGTATCATCATTGTGCTTGCCATTGTAAACAGTTTTGAACGGAATATTCAAAGCGAAGTGAAAAGCCTGGGCAGCAATACGATTTATATTGATAAATGGGATTATAGCGGTGGCCCCGATCAGCCAATCTGGAAGTTCAGGAGCAGGCCCAATATGAAATACGAAGAAGCGGCCCTGGTAAAGGAACGGTCGCAATTACTGGATGATATCGCTTACCTGATGCAGACTGGTGGGAATATTTCACATAAGGATGATTTGATCCAGAATGTGGCAGTGTATGGTGTGATTCCTGCACAGATGACCATACAGCCATTGGAATTTGAAGCAGGAAGGTTTTTTTCTTCCGCTGAATTCCAGGCCGGCAGCCCGGTATGCCTGATTGGTTTTTCAAATGCAGAAGAATTGTTTGGCACCTGCGAGCGGGCGTTGGGTAAACACGTCGAGGTTAAAGGCAAGAAAGCAACGGTAGTGGGTGTTATAAAAAAAGAAGGCAAGAATTTTATTGGATGGGATTATGATAAGTGTATCATGATGCCTTATGGCTTTTGCAAGCAACTGTTCGAAGACAAGTACAGTAACCCGATACTGATTGCTAAAGGAAAGGAAGGCGTAACAACAGCCGCACTGATGGATGAACTGAAAGGCATTATGCGCCAGGTACGCCGGCTTTCTCCAACACAGGAAGATAATTTTTCCCTGAACAGCGTGGAGGCATTCAGCCAGGCACTGTCATCTTTTTTTGTTACATTGAATATTGTGGGTGCCATCATCGGCGGTATCAGCCTGATTGTGGGCATGTTCAGCATTGCCAATATCATGTTTGTTACCGTGAAGGAACGAACCAGTATCATCGGGTTAAAAAAAGCAATCGGGGCAAGAAAAGCCAGCATATTGTTTGAATTCCTGATGGAAGCTTCCTTGTTATGCCTTTTTGGTGGCGCCTTTGGTTTGTTTTTTGTATGGATTGCAACCCTCATCATAACAAAAGCGGCTAATTTCCCGGTTTATATATCCATACCTATGCTTATTACAACAGTGATTATCTGCCTCGTTGTTGGCATACTGGCGGGCATTATTCCCGCAAGAAGGGCTGCCAGGATGGATCCGGTGGTGGCCATCAGGAGCTGATTTCGGCTACTTTCATTAATTTTGTTTCACTAAAAACCAGCATTTTGCCTGTACATATTCTTGCCATTGAATCGTCGTGTGATGAAACGGCTGCTGCTGTTTGTGCAGACGGGCAGATTTTGAGTAATGTGATTGCTTCGCAGAAAATACATGAACAATACGGGGGCGTTATTCCGGAGCTGGCCAGCAGGGCGCATATGCAGCAAATTGTTCCGGTAGTAGATACGGCTATCCGGCAGGCTTGCATCAGCATGGAGCAGGTAGATGCCATCGCATTTACCCAGGCACCGGGATTGATCGGTGCATTGCTTGTTGGCGCTCAGTTTGCCAAATCGCTCTCCCTGGCACTTGAAGTGCCCCTGATTGCCGTACACCATATGCAGGCACATGTGCTCGCAAACCTGATTGAAGAACCCAAACCGGCATTTCCCTTTTTATGCCTTACCGTTAGTGGCGGCCATACACAGATCGTATTATGCAAATCGCCGTCTCAGCTGGAAGTACTTGGCCAAACCATTGATGATGCGGCAGGGGAGGCATTTGATAAATCTGCCAAATTACTCGGACTTCCTTATCCTGGTGGTCCGCTTATTGACAAATACGCTCAGGAAGGGAATCCGTTAGCATATACTTTCCCGGAGCCAAAAATAGAAGGCCTTGATTTCAGCTTTTCCGGATTAAAGACCTCTATCCTGTATTTTTTACGAAATGCCGGCAAATCTAATGTGTATAAGGAGTCATTCCTGGCCACGGAAGAAGAAAAGGAGCGTTTCATAAAAGAAAACCTCGCGGATATTTGTGCGTCTATCCAACACCGTATTATTGGTATCCTGCTGAATAAACTGGAAAAGGCTGCCCGGCAAACCGGTATAACCAATATCTGTATTGCCGGCGGAGTGAGCGCCAACAGCGGGCTGCGAAAGGCAATCAGCGAACTGGGCATTAAAAATGGCTGGCATGTTCATATCCCCGCATTTCAATATTGCACCGATAATGCGGCCATGATCGCCATCACAGG
>CALKVC010000040.1 GCA_937996595.1 uncultured Chitinophagaceae bacterium | reverse complement strand
TAAGCACAATGAAAAATACCTGTTTACCAAGAGGGATAAACTGGGTCATGAAATCTTAAATGGATTATAAATCGGGAAACCTGTTCCCTTTCTGATAATTATCCTGTAATCAATGATGAAATCAATATTTTCCTTGTTGCTCCTGATGGCTGTGTACAACTGCCATTCACAAACGGCACCAGCATTATTCTACCCCGGATTGATTACAAACGGAGGGGAGTTTGGCCTTACCATTTCACCGGATGCTAAAACAGCGCTTTGGGTAAACTCAAACGGAAAACGTGACAGCCTCCGGATCATGGAATCGAGAAAGATTAATGATAAGTGGACAAAATCTGTTGTAGCTTCTTTTTCTGATCCTACCGGAAAATGGAAAGACATCGACCCGATGTTCAGCCCGGATGGAAAATTATTGTTATTTCAGTCAGACAGGCTAAAGCTGACTGATACATCCAGAACTGATTTTGATATTTATGCCGTGCCGGTTTTACCGGGTGGATGGGGAGAACCCTATAACCTGGGAAATGAAATAAATTCTGCACAATCGGAATCCTATGCATCCATGACCAGCAGCGGGCATATCTATTTCATGAAAGAAAACAGTGACAGGGTTGGGAAATCTGATATCTATAAATCTGCCTTTGAAAATGGTAAATACCAGCAGCCGGTGAATATTGGGTTACCGGTAAACACGCATGAACGGGAATCAAATCCTTTCATCAGCCCGGATGAACAATACCTGGTTTATTTTTCCACTGATTCATCCGGTTTTGGCCAGGTTGACTTGTACATCAGTACAAAAAAAGATGGTAAATGGCAAACGCCTGTTAACCTGGGAAAGCCCATCAATAGTGAAGCGGCAGAGTTTTGCCCTTTTTATCAAGAAGCGGAAAAAAGGCTTTATTTTTCCAGGCAGGTGAAACAGGCGGATAGGATGAAGGAAGACTTGTACTGGGTTGAATTTGATTTGTACAGGTATATAAAATAGCGTATATCCCTAACCGTTAAATCTATGGGAATAGCCACAAAAAATGCTTTCTTGTTATTCATCTGCACTTTCATTAATAGTAACGTATGAGAGGTTACAACTACCAGGCGGGATTGGGAACCATACTTGTTTTTATAGGTATTTATAGTTTCAAAGCGGTTTTTTCAAAAAGGCAAAGCGGGCATGGTGCATCAATGCATGCTTCTGAAAAGAACAGGCATAGGGGTAAGGTTTACCTGTTCCTGTTCGGATTGATTTGTATGTTGTCTGGTATATTCCTGATATTGAATGAAATGAAATTAGTGTGAGTATGAACCGTTTGATTTATTTACATCGCATATAAAATAACCGCCTGTTTCCATAATTTTATATTCCAATTAATTTACTTTCCGTAGTTTACGGTTGCCTGAAATGAGTCAGGTTGATAATCTTTTTTATACAATAGTCTTATGGATGATAAACGGATCATAAAAACGGTTCTTGTAGCCAGCATGCTGTGTTTCGCCCTCTCGCTTACACAGAAATGTTATTGCACCAGCACCAATTGCAGCGATTCCTTTATGGTTTTCATACTTGGCTGGGCAGCCGTTTTTTCCGGTGGTGCCGGTTTAACCTGGCTGGCTAACCCGTTGCTGTTTGCATCCTGGTTTTTTTTAAAACGCAAGCTGGAAATTTCCATGTTCCTGGGTTCAATGGCATTCCTGGTAACACTGCTTTTCATGCTGTTTGGGTCAGTTGTGGACAATGAGGGCGGCACTTCGCACCCGATTATTTCCTATAAGCCCGGTTATTGGCTTTGGGTAACCAGCAGCGCTTGTATGTGGCTCGGTACTTTTACTTTAAAACTTGGGAAAAATACAAGGGAGGCAAATTTACGGTTGAAGCAAAAGCAACCGGATTACCTTCATTAATACCTTGTTTGTTTGCGGTTATTAAATAATGCCAGTAATGAATAACCAATCAAAATTAGTCCTGATAAAAATCATTCATACCATCATTTGGTTGTTTTTCAATGTTGTTATTTTTTACATGTTATATGCTGTTCTTGTTAATAAGATTGATCGTTGGCTTTGGATAGGGTACGGGTTATTTGTATTGGAAGCACTGGCCCTGCTTGCCTGCCGGTTTTTCTGCCCGCTCACAATTTTGGCAAGAAAATATTCAGATTCAACCAAAGAAAATTTCGATATATACATCCCTGTTTGGCTGGCAAAGTATAATAAGCGCATATATACTTCCCTGCTTGTTATTATCATGCTGATAACAGTTTACCGGGTTGCCAAGTGATTTTTTAGCAATGTAATAGAATGCAGTGTTGATTAGCCGGGTTTCAATGTATAATGTACAAGCGGTCAGTTAGATTGGATCCTTACTTTAGTGGCATTGGCAGCTTCTTCTTCCTCAATACGGGCCTTGCTTTTAAACAGGTCTGAAAGTTTGTTGAAATCTTTCCGGTACGACAACTGTATACCCGAACGGTTTCGCTGGCCGGTAGTAATATCGATGCTGGTACGGTTGAAACCGATAACCCTGAGCGAACCATCTTTGTTCAGCAACCATTCGATGGTAATATCGGGCGTTATGAGCCCTTTCCTGTTTAACTGCGTGTATGGGTTATTGTAATCAAGGTTTCCGCCAATGAGGAAGTAAATGCGGTTGCTCAGGAATATCTTAAGCCCGGCCCTTACAGTAGCTTGTAACTGGCTCAGTTGCAGATTTACGGTAGGGTTAATATCAACATAGGTAGAAAGTATGCCATTGGTTGCTTTTAAAAGTTCTTTATTGAACATGTTGGTGAGCCAGCCGCTTACCATTCCGCCAATGGTACTGGTAGCCTGGGAAAGGATATTCTCTCCGCTAAGGAAATTCTGCCCACCGGTGATAAATGTATTGAACAGCAGCAGGCTTGCCACCTGTTTATTCATTTCATTGGCATCATTCCTGATATCTTCCAGCCTTTTTACAACGAAATCGTTCCGCTTCAGGTCGCTTTGTTCCGGAAGCAGGAATTCGAAGCTGATATCGGGTTTAGAGAGGCTTCCGGACAGGTGGGAGAGGATAGTGATGTTTGAACGCTGCCTTACGGAAGTGCTGGAACTGCTAAGGCTGCTCATGTCAACATCCTGCGCCAGGTACCTTGCTTCCAGGTCTATGATGGCCATGGCCGGGTCGCCATTCCAGGATATCTTACCACGGTTAAGGGTAAACGGTTTTTTAAGGAATGTCTGGAAATTGAAAATATACTCACCATCTGTTATTTCATAATTCCCCCTGATGCTGAGCGGTTCTTTGTTCCCAACGGTTATGGTTAAATTTCCCTGGCCCCTTCCTTTAATGATATCACCTGTTTCTTCATCCAGGATCACATCTATTTTACAAGCCGGGTTTGCCGTAAGTTGCATGTTCACCAGCAGGTTGGTAGCCTGGTTAACTATTCCGGAGTCTTCCACTTCAGAACCAAACTGAATGAACTCAATGTAATCAACCGTATGGCTTTCCTTGCTTACGTTACCGGTAGGCAGATAGATATGGCTGCTATCAAGGGTACTGGGCTGCCCTTTGATATCCATCACCAGGTTGGTAACAGGTCCGTTCAGCTTCATGAGTGCGTTGCCAATAACATTTCCATAAAACTGGCTGTTATCTTTTTTAGTTGTATTCAGCAAAAGCATTTTCGATGTTTCAAAACGGATATCATGAAATGAGAATGATTTGAAAAACTGATGGCGCATCTTGCCGCTTACCATACCCTGGTTGCTGAGCGTATCTTTAAGCCTTATGCTTCCCAGGTCAATCTCATTCTTTTTGAAACTGATGGTTTCATTGTTGAACAGGTATTTGCACTGGGTATACGCTACCACCACCGAACCGCTGTCAATTGTAGCATCACCTACCAGGTATTGATGGCCATCCTCGCTGTACAGTTTCAGGTTGTTTTTTGCTATCCCTTTCATGCTGCTGAATACCGAGCCAAGGTATGGTTCCAGTATATCCAGGTTTAGCCGTTCTGAAGAAAGGTCTATATCCATCGTATTGCCAAGCGAATCTTTGTAATTGTACCTTCCCTTTATTTTGAATGTATAATCACCTTCATCTGCACTGATGTTATTGATGGTAACTTCCCCGGTAACTGTATTCGCACCGGCATCCAGCTCTACTTTGCCTATATAGGAGTTGTCAAGAACAAAACTGTCTGCTTTCCCTTTGAATTCGATACCGAATTTCCCGAAAGGGTCCCTGATTATAGCGGTGCCGGTTAATATGCCTTTTAATGACGGATTGCTTAATACGAATGGCATGAAATCGCCGATGTTCAGACTTTTCATTTTTGCCACAATATGTGTTTCATCGGTAAGTTCATCCAGTTCGGTAGATAATACGATTTCCTGATCGTTCTGCCTGAACCTTACTTCGCTGGCATCAATAAAATTCTTTCTTACCGTAAGCTCCCCGTCTTTATCCAGTTCCCATTTCTTGTTGTTAATGATGAATGAAGAGGGTGAGAAATGCATTTTAACACCATCTGAAAGCGTTTGTATGCTTGCATTCAGTTCGGCGTCGTTCAATGTATTTCCTGCACTTGTTTTCAGGTGTATCTTTGATATGTCATTATTGGAAACAACCTGCAGTTTTGTGGAAGGGAACTGAAGGCTGTCTGTAATAAATATATTCCCTGCATCAATATTGGTAACCAGCGTGTCACGGTTACCGTTACCAATAAGGCCGATATTGTAGAATTTCTTATTTTCAAAATCAAATTCCGGAACAGCAGCATTTAATTTCAGGTCGTAATTGGCCAGGTTAAGGCTTCCGCTGATGGTAGCATTGTTCAGCCCGCCTAATCGATTATCTAACAGTTTCAGGTATTCGCTAACCTGTTTTGTTTTTACTGAAAAGCTGAAATCCTGGTCTTTAACCCAATAACCGGGCATCTTGATATAAGCAGGGTAATACCGGCTTAAGAAAACCCTGAATGCATCAGGGAGTTCAAGGATTGTAAAATTTCCGGCTATCTCAGCATCAATTTCGTTGGATGAAAGCTGCAGGAGTTTCCGGTTATCTTTTATGAGCGACGACAATGAAAGGGAATCGAAGGACAGTTTTGTTGAATCGTGTGAGAGGCTTGCATCATATATCCTGGCTGTACCCAGGAAGTTGTCAATATTATTACCGGTAAAATTCAGGCTCATCATTCCGGAAAACTCAAAATTTTCTTTAGTGAAATGAATGTTCTTTAGGTTGGCATAGCCGAGGTCAGCATCAAGATTGAATGCAATCTCTTTTCCTGATAAACTGAGGGTACCATCCATTTTATTTATTTTCAGGTTCGGATCATCCATATTCAAATGCCCGGTGAACAGGTTTTTTCTGAAATCGCCGTTAATAAAAAGGTTCCTGTAATTATACCCGTTAAATTCTATCTGGCCGATGGAGCCATCAAAATTTGCATTCAGATTATCAAGATTGAAAGCACTGCCCACTACTTTGCCATTAAGTGACAACCTGCCCAGTTGTGCATTATCCAGGAATTCTCCAAGCCTGAAACCGTTTGTCATGATTTTGCCTGAATACCTGGGGGGCTCATTTTGTGGCAGCTTCATGTTTATATCAGTAATAATAACGCCGAGGTTTGTTGTTAATGTGCCGTATGTTACAAAATCATTCAGGAAGCCGGTAAAATGCCCTTTATAGTTGATATTGCCCAGTTTAACCAGTTGCGGTTTTGTGATTTTTTTTAATGCGGGTATGATGGATACAAGTTCATTATAATTGGTCTGCAGGTTATTAGCATGGAGATCAATGAATGTATTGTTTATATCTGGCAAGCCTTTCATGGTTATATCTCCGTCAATGGCCGAGTTCCCGCTTTTGATTTTTAGCCGGCTGGCAGAAAAATTATCAACCGTTCCTTTTGCTTTCCCGTCTATATAGAACATCCTTTTCCAGGAAGCCAGTTCTGGGGCAAATACGGCGAGGTCGTCGCTGCTCAGTGATGAAGATGTGAGTTTGGCATCAAGTTTCACATCACTGAGGAAGTGATTCATGTTTTTATTGAAATCGTTATAGCTCATGGAAAAATAATTGCCTATGTGGCTCTTATTGGTTTCCAGGTCAAGGTCGCTGAATTCCATAATGCCCGGCGTTACACGAAAGGCGGTTTGCAGTTTTTTTATGTGCAGCCCGCTTTTTTCTTTGCCGGATAATGAAATATTTGCCCAAATGGTATCATGCTTCAGTTGAATATAATTAAACGTTCCGGAAAGCGAATGAAAGTTAATGTGCTGGCCATCGAATCTGTCTGTATAAGGCATCCTGTCAGTTTCCTGGTCGTGCCTGAAACTGCCGTTTATGAGCTGAAGTTTGTCCAGTTCTGCACTCCATCCGGTATTGTTTAAAACGAACGTCCTGCCCTGACCGTCGTTTTCCATTAATGCGGGAAGGCTTGTTTTTGGCGGTTTTCGTCCCGGGTACCCGGTTAGTTGAAAAACCGGTTCTGCCAGGTAAACCGAGTTAATAATTATCTTTTTCTGGTCATAGCGTATACCTTCCAGGTCTATAGATGCATTTTTTATGGTAGCGATCATATTCTGGCCAACCCACCTGTCTGTACTGTTAAAACGGATATTGGCCAGGTCAATCTTTTTAAGATCAAACTCAATACCCTGGCCCGTGGACTTGTTTTTTTCAGCAGGTGTAAAATAATCCACCAGGAACTGGTAATTCCAGGCAGAATCAGTGCGTTTCATATTAACGACGGCATCTTCCAGGGAAATATAGTGAAGCGTGATTTTATCTTTAAAAAAGAACCAGTCTGTCAGGTTTACTTTAGCGGTGCCGGCATATAAAAGGGTGTCTTTATTCAGGTCTTCCACCATCACACCTTCTATGGCCAGTTTGTTGAAAAAAGACAGGTTTACTCTTTTTACGGTTACCCGTGTATGTAATTTTTTTGAAAATGATGCCGCCACCTGTTTCACCACCCATGTTTGTACAACGGGAAAATGAAGCGCAATATACAATCCCAGCAATAGCAGGATGATTGCCAGTAAGCACCGTTTTAATATTTTAAGGGATTTGCGCAGCACTATGATTTATATGTAAAAATAGCCAATCGGCATATACACACAAATTCAATGCCTTATTTTATGATATATTTCAAATATCGCTGTAAACGGGAATAAACTGTTCATTCATAAGATTTGAAATAATACCCCAGGTTTATGCTTATAGTCCTGTTTCGGATATTCATGTTATCGAGGGATACATTATTATTGATGTTGGCAAGGCCGTGAAGGTAAACTGCTTCGAAGTACCATTTTTTTAGATGATATCCGGCGCCTGCCTGGAGGGAAAAATCGAAAAGCCCATAATTGTTCGTTGTACTGAATTTCATTTTTTGCCGGCTGCTGCTCCCATTTACGGTTGTTTTCTCAGTTCCGGAAATGGCCAGGCTGGCAACGGGGCCGGCGCAGATTGAAAGCTGATGTTTTTTCCCTTTATTGATAAAAATACTGAGCAAGGGCGCTAGGTCAACATAGTGTATGAAATGGCTCTTTTTGCTGTTATTTGTTTTGTCATTTATGATAAATCCGCGGTTCTGATATGAAATGGCCGGTGTAAAATGAAGTATGCCTTCAAATACTGTGTTCAGCTGGATGCCCAGGTTTGCACCGGGCATAAAACCGGTTGATTGTTTTATTTTGCCGGTATAGACCCTGGCAGTGGAGTAGTTGAACCCGGTTTTAACGGAAAGTTTCGTTTGTGCCTGAACCTGGGTAATGTAGGTTGCAAGTATTGCTGTAAATATGAAATGCTTCATCATGTAAGGGGAGAAGATAAAAAGTTGAGTATGAAATTACTTAAAAGTATCTGGCTGTTCAAAATCCCCTTGCATCATCATCACCGCGGAAGTCTGCAATGGCTGTGATCTTTTTCCGTTGATGCCTGTTTACCACGATAAGTTCGGTGCGGCCGATGGGTTCTCTTACGCTTACGGTATACCCCATCTTTTTCAGTTGTTCACTTACTGTTTCCGGGAATTTTTTTTCTGTATATATTTTATCCGGCAACCACTGGTGATGGAATTTTGGTTTGTTTACGGCTTCTTCCGGACTTAACCTGAATTCCAGAATATTCATCAATGTTTGAAATACGGTCGTTGTTATGGTGGTTCCTCCCGGGCTCCCTGCAATGATGTAAGGCAATCCATCTTTCAGTACAATGGTTGGCGTCATGCTGCTCAGCATCCTTTTCCGGGGGGCGATGGCATTGGCTGCATTACCAATGGCACCGTATAAATTCGGGTACCCTTCTCTGATACTAAAGTCGTCCATTTCATTGTTAAGCAGGAACCCGGCACCGGGAACAACCAGGCGGCTTCCATAACTGTCATTTAAAGTGGTTGTTACAGAAACGGCATTGCCTGTATCGTCAATGATGCTTATATGTGTGGTTTCTTCACTTTCAGGTATGATTCCCGAAACAGTGGTTTTACTGTTTCCTGCCCTGCCGGGTTCATAATCGCTCATGCGTTGCAGTAAGTAATCGTCACTTAACATTGTTTTTACGGGAACTCTAACAAAATCCGGATCGCCCATGAAGTTTGCCCTGTCTGCATAAGCCCTTCTTTCTATTTCAACCATCAGGTGTACACTTTCTGCAGTATGGAAACCCATGGCTGCAATATTCCTGCTTTCAACCATCTTCATCATTTGAGCAAGCATGATACCACCGCTGCTGGGTAACGGTGCGCTCACAATGTGGTAACCTTTATACTCAAATTCAACGGGATGGCGGAAAACGGCTTTGTAGTTTGCGAGGTCGCTTGCACTGATAATTCCGTTAGCTTTCTTCATTTCGTCTGTAATGAGCCTGGCAATGCTTCCTGTATAAAATTCATCCGGGCCGTTGTCGCGAATTTTTTTTAATGTGGCGGCCAGTTCAGGTTGTATAAGTATATCTGCCGCTTTCCAGGCGCTGTCTTTTACAAATGCGGTTGGTTCCCGGTTTATTGTAAGGAAAAGATTACGGTTATCGTTCAGGCTTTTTGCCTGTAATGCTGAAATTTGGAATCCGTCTTCCGCCAGTTTTATAGCTGGTGCAATCAGTGTGCTGAATGGTAGCCTGGCGTATTTCATGGTAGCAAAAAGTCCGGCAACAGTTCCCGGCGTGCCACAGGCCAGATGGCCTTTTTGCGATAAAGCAGGATTAGGTATGGAATCTTTATCAAGGTACATATCTTTATGTGCTAAGGATGGAGCGGTTTCACGATAATCTATGCAGATATTTTTGCCGTTTTTTGTATGGGCCACCAGGAAACCGCCTCCACCAAGATTTCCGGCGCCCGGATACACAACCGCTAATGCCAGTTGTGTGGCGATGGCTGCATCAAATGCATTTCCTCCTTTTTTCATTATTTCTGTACCTGCCATACTGGCCAGCGGATGCGCACTAACCACCGCAGCTTTGCGGCAGGTCACTTTCTTTTGCTGAACTTCGGGTACAGGTTGCCATTGGCTGTAACCTGTAAATGTGTGTAACAGGAAGCAAATCCAAAGGGTTATTTTTTTTATCGGCATGATTACACTCTTTCATTCAAATATAGATTTTCTATTTTAACTGCTCATGGCGGCCTGGTATGTAAGGTATTATGCAATCAATCAGAACAGGATTATTTTTACCCGGGTTATATACTTTTATAAACGGTTATGTTGCTGTTTGTCATTTCCTTACATTCGTATGTATAATGTTATGATATGCAGCGAATTTTATTGTTTATTTTTTCAATTGTTTTTTGGTTACCAGTTATGGCACAAACACCCCGCGTGTATAATGCCGCTGAAATTCTGCTGCAGCTCCGAAAGCTGAATGTGCTGGGTTCAGTGTTGTATATTGCTGCACACCCGGATGATGAGAATAACAGCCTGCTCCCATACCTTTCTTTTGACAGGTTATACCGTACTGCATATCTCAGCCTCACCAGGGGCGACGGAGGCCAGAACCTAATTGGCGACGAGCAGGGGGTTGACCTGGGGCTTATCCGCACACAGGAACTGATTGCAGCCAGGAAGATAGATGGTGCTGAGCAGTATTTTACAAGGGCTTATGAGTTTGGATACAGTAAAAGTGCTGATGAAACCCTTCAAACCTGGAACAAAGAGAAAATACTGTACGATGTGGTTTGGGTAATCAGGCATTACCAGCCGGATATAATAATTAAGCGATTTCCAACAGACAGCAGGGCAGGCCATGGCCACCATGCTGCTTCTGCAATCATTGCCGATGAGGCATTCGAGGCTGCTGCAGACCCGGCCAGGTTTCCAGAACAGTTGAGTGAGTCGGTGCGGCCATGGAAAGCAAAAAGGATTTTATGGAACACGTATAATTTTGGAAGCAATAACACTACCGGTGACGATCAGATGAAGATTGATATCGGTGTTTTTAATCCTGTTTTTGGAAAAAGTTACGGCGAAATAGGGGCTGAGGCAAGGGCAATGCATAAAAGCCAGGGAGAGGGAAGGCCCAGGCGGCGCGGGCAGATCATCGAGTTTTTTACAAATACTGGCGGAGAAGCCCCGGTAAACTCATTGATGGACGGGGTTGATACGGGTTGGTCAAGAATCAGTGGCGGTGCATCAATCGGTAATGTTATTAATGGTATCATTAATAGTTTTAAAACGGAAAATCCGGCTGCATCAGTGCCTGCCCTGGCAGCATTATACCAGCAGATTAAAAAACTACCGGAAAGCAGCTGGCGTAATAAGAAACTGGAAGATGTGATGCTGTTGATGGAAGCTTGCGGCGGCCTGTTCATGGAAGTTACGGCACAAAACCAGTTGAATGTGATTGGTGATAGCGCTAAATTTTCCATTACTTTCAATAACCGTACAGGAGCAGATATTGAGGATGTTACAGTTAGCCTGTTTGGAAACAGTTACCAGGCTGGTAACACAGGCAGAAACGTAAACAAAGTGATACCGGTTGCTATAAAAATACCTGTGAACGAACCAGCCTCACAGCCTTACTGGCTTGAACGCGGAATACAGGGCGCTGCTTATGATGTTGCCTCAGCATCCGATATCGGAAAGGCTGAAAATGACGGTTACCAGGCGGTTTTTAACATTACTATTGCGGGTAACCGTTACGAATACAGGAAACCAGTACTGTATAAGTTTACCGATCCGGTGAAAGGCGAACTATACCAACCCATACAAATGATTAATCCTGTTTTCATAAACAGTTCACCTTCCACTTTGATTTTCAGCAATGAAACCAGGAACCAACGGAAGCCAGTCAGGTATACCATCCAGTCCAATACCTTCATTAAAGATAGCATGAAGTTCATTGTAAGATATGGCAACAGGGAACAGTTGGTATTTGATTCAGCATTGGAGTACCGTAACGGAAGTAAGCACACGGTGAGTGTAATGATCAGCGGCGATTCTGTATCTCCAAATACCTCAGTGTTGGCAGGGGCCGAGTTATCGTCTCCCTCTTTGTATGAGCACCAGTTTTTTTCCCTCCAAAAAATAAGTTACGATCATATTCCCGATATTTTTTATAACTATTACGATCAGACGAGGATAATAAGAATGGACCTGAAAACAAAGGGCAGGCTCATTGGTTATATTCCCGGAGCGGGAGATAAGGTTCCACAGGCTTTGGAAGCGATGGGATTTGAAGTGAGGGTGTTAGCTGAAAACGATATAACAGATAATAACCTGAAGCAGTTTGATGCAATTATAACCGGGATACGGGCATATAACCTGCATGAATACCTGAGTGATAAGAATGATGTGTTGAACAGGTATGTAAAGAACGGTGGCAACCTGATTGTTCAGTATATGAAAAGCAATTTAGTGGGCCAGAAGCGATGGGTTGCCGGTCCTTACCCGTTTTCCATTGAAGCAGGGTCAAGGGTTTCGGAAGAGGATGCACCTGTTGTTTTTTTATTGCCGGCTCACCCGGTATTGAATTATCCGAATAAGATAACGCAAAAGGATTTTGAAGGGTGGGTGCAGGAAAGAAGTACCTACCAGTTGGTAAAACCGGTTGCAGAATTTGAATTGCCAATCGGCATGCAGGATAAGGGTGCCGGCCAGACGAATGGCAGCCTGGCTATCGCCAGATACGGGAAAGGCAATTTCGTGTATGCCAGCCTGGTATTTTTCAGGCAATTGCCGGCAGGGGTGCCGGGAGCATTCAGGCTGATGGCAAACCTGGTTGCATTGCCGCAAAACAAGTAAATGATGTTTGTTTTTACACGCAGATTTAATTATGTTTTCTGCCTGCATAGCAGGTATTTTTAAATTTCAAACATGAATAACCGGATGCAAAAAGGAAGGTCATATTGGAACTGGTGGTACCTGGCTGTGATATCTTTCCTCGTATTGCAGGTTATTATCTTTTACTTGTTATCCAAACAATATTCATGAGTAAGGCCGACTGGATCATATTAGTGGCAACGTTGTGCAGCATTATTGTTTATGGTGTATATAAAAGCCGTACAACCAGGAACCTGGAAGGTTATTTCCTGAGTAACCGAAGCATGCCCTGGTATCTTGTATTGTTAAGTATCATGGGTACACAGGCCAGTGCCATCACGTTCTTAACCGGCCCGGGGCAGGCTTACAGTGATGGTATGAGGTTTGTTCAGTATTATTTCGGACTTCCCCTTGCCATGATCGTTATAAGTATCTTCTTTGTTCCTGTTTTCAGCAGGCTTAAAGTGATTACCGCTTATGAATTCCTTGAACAGCGGTTTGATGTAAAGACAAGGACGTTTACCTCATTTCTTTTCCTTCTTTCAAGGGGGTTAAGCACGGGGATAAGTATATATGCCCCTTCGTTAGTGCTTAGTTCGCTGATGGGATGGAATATCTATTTTACAAACCTGGTGATGGGAGGGCTGCTCATCATCTACACCATCAGCGGAGGTGCCAGGGCCGTGGCTTATACGCAAAAACTTCAGATGATCATCGTATTTGTTTCATTATTCATTGTGGGATACCTGGCAGTAAAACTCCTGCCGGTAAATATTGGATTCAATGAAGCATTACAGGTTGCCGGTGAAAACGGGAAGATGAATATCATCACAACCGGGTTTACGGAAACCGGTTTCGACTGGAAGGATAAATACAATATCTGGAGCGGGCTGATCGGTGGTTTTTTTCTTTCCCTCAGTTATTTCGGCACCGACCATAGCCAGGTGGGAAGGTACCTCACTGCAAAGGATATGACAGAAAGCAGAACCGGCCTGTTGATGAACGGGCTGGTTAAGGTTCCCATGCAGTTTTTCATACTGCTGCTTGGCATTCTGATTTTTTCATTTTACCAGTATAACAAAGCACCTGTTTATTTTTCACCTGCAACCAATGAAGCAGCTATGCAAACCGGTTATGGAGATACGCTGCGAGGTATTCAAATGAAGTATGAGGAAGCAAGGGCTAACAGGAACAGTCAGGAGGCGGCCTTATACAGGCTAGAATATAAAAAGGTATTGGCGAAAGCGCTTCCCGGGGAAGACGTGAACGACAATAATTATATTTTCCTGAGTTTTGTTAAAGATAATTTGCCTGTTGGTTTGATTGGACTTGTTTTTGCCATCATTTTCCTGGCAGCCTGGGGAAGTATTGCGGCGGCGCTTAATTCGCTGGCAGCATGCACCGTTGTTGATTTTCATAAGAAATTCTTTGTTAAGAAAGAATCTGACCTGGAAGACTATCGTGTTGCCCACTGGTATACGTTGGGCTGGGGTATTTTGTGTATCGTAATAGCCATGTTTGCACAGAATATCGGCAATAGCCTTATAGAAGCCGTTAATATCCTGGGGTCTCTTTTTTACGGGGTCATCCTTGGAATCTTTTTGGTTGCTTTTTGGATAAAACAGGTAAAATCCAATGCGGTTTTTTATGGTTCTATCATTGCAGAATTGCTGGTGATACTGATTTACAGGATGGATGTGATTTCTTTTCTCTGGTTGAATGCAATAGGGGCCATCTTAGTGATCATTGTAAGCATGATACTGCAACCGTTGCTTATCCATCAAAAGAAATAATACCTGGTTTTAACTTTAAATTGGTACATGAAAAAAGCTGTTCCAGGTTTATGTTGATTACCCGGAACAGCTCAGAAATAAATAACTGTTTATTTATTTTAATTTTTTAATCAGCTCCTCATTCATCTTTATGTAGTCGTCATTCTTAGCTTCAGTGGCCAGTTCCAGCGATTTCTTTGCGCTTTCCAGGGCACCATCTTTATCACCCATCTCTTTTTGTATTCTGGCCTTGTACAGGAATATCCAGAAGGCTTTTGGATTTGCTTCTGCTGCTTTGCTGGCATATTCAAGTGCTTTGGCGCTGTTCTTTTCAAATTCATTGTAGAATTGAGCTGCCTGCCAGTATGGTTTCTTTTCAGTTTTCAACGCTTCTTCCAGTTGGGCTTTTACTTTTTCCCTGATGTTGGTTGTTATGGGAATGGCTACCGCAGTTTTTTCCCACATGATATGCAGCTCACAGCTTTCAGGCTTAATATCGGCAAATTGCATGGTGAATGATTCCATTTTAGAACCCATGTTCATGGGAGTTACCGATACCCTTAACACATCTTCTGATTCTTTGTATCCGTCTACACCCCAGTTTTTAATGCCTTTATTCAGTATGATTTCCCAGGAATCTGCTCCCGGAATTGTATACAGGGCATATGAACCGGTATCAACTTTTTTACCTTTTATTTCAACAGGCTCAGAAAACCGGATGATGGTTGCCGCGTTGGCGCCAGTGCGCCATAGCTTGTTGTATGGTACAAGGTCGCCAAATATCTTTCTATCTTTGGCTGCTGGCCTTGAATAGGTGAGTTCTATATTACCCATGCCAAAATCCTGTTTGATAGTCTGTGTTGGCGAAGGGGCCGGCATTTTAACCTGGGCATTTATGGCAATAGCCCATAACAGGGTTACCAGGCTGACACTTAATTTTTTCATTTTGTTTTTATTTTATCTGGTGAATAATTTATTGGAAAAACACTTTTACGGTCTGGTAAAAAAGATTTTTATTATTAATCTGCTGGGATGAATATAGTTGTTGTTTTTCGGAAAAACCCTGTAATCCGAATAATCCTGCAGCATTGCCCTTATTGATGGCTATTTCAAGGTATCCGGCAGCATTAAATAAAGCTAGTTTCTCCCCCTCATTTACATCAGCGTATGTTTCGCTTATTTTGTCAATCACTTCATCCCGTTTGAAAACGATTGTAAAACTTCTTCCTTTTCTTTGTTCCTCAAATTCATCTTTATTGATATTTACTATCACATTCTCAAAGTTATCTATAAATATGATTTGCCCTTCTATCCAGTCGTTTCCGGTTAGCGGGCGTAAATGGTTCTTTACCTGGATTGACACGGAGGCATCTCCGATTTGTTCCAGTTTTTTCCCTTTCAGTAATTCGGCAAATGCTTTAGCAAATACGCTGATACAGAACAATGTGTTTTTTTGATTTGTTTTTCCAAGGTTTAGGGAAACAACCTGCTGCGGTATTTCCTCAAGTATCATGGTAAGCAGGCCATTGTCTGCACATCCTATATAATGCCCGTTATGTTCAGCCAGCAGCACATGTTCTTTTTTTTCATCAAACAGGTTTATCAGTATCAAGTGAAAGCTGCCTTTCGGGAAATTTCTGATAGCGTTACGGCAAACATAGGCAGCTTGCGGATAATTGAAAGGAGAAAGGGAATGTGTGATGTCGATGATATTGAATTCAATTCCGGATTGCAATAATTGTCCCTTAATGGCGCCAGTCAGGAAATCCTGTTCGCCGATGTCACTTGTAAGGGTTAGTAATGGCATGAAATTAATGTGGTAATGATACCAGTGTTTTAATTATTATGAAGCTGGATATTATTTGATAAGTTTTCCATCCTTAAAGAAAAATCTTTTTGTAAAGATATCAGCTATGTATGGAAAAAGTTTATTGATAAAGACAGTTTGCTTCCCTTTAAAGGTAAGTATCAGGGTCCTTTTCTTCTTAATGATGGCGCTAATGATATGCCTGGCACAATCTTCAGGGCTCATCAGTTCAGATTCGTTCAAAGGGGTTTCGCCCTGCGACTGTCCTTTATGATTAAGGGCAGCATTGCGAATATTACTTTTTGTATAACCAGGGCTTACCCACATAACATTAACACCGTCATCGGCCAGTTCAACCCTTATGGCTTCCAGCCAGCCGTTAACAGCAAATTTGCTGGCTGAGTAACCGCTTCTGCCCGGTAATCCGCGGTAACCGGCTATGGATGACATCCCAACAATGGTTCCCTTTCTTTCAATGATTGAGTTAAGTGCCAGTTTTGTACAATATACCGTACCAAAATAATTGATGTCCATCACCTTCCTGAATACCTCTAATTCGGCATCTTTCAATAAACTTCTCATTGAAATACCTGCATTGTTTATGAGGATATCAATGCCGCCAAATTGTTTTATGGTGGATTCTATAAAAAGTTTGCAGTCATTGTAATTGCTTACATCTGCCACTATGCAGTGGAGCGGAGAAGTGGAATGACGCAATTGCAGGTCATATAATTTATCCTGGTTTCTTGCACAGGTGGCAATTTTTGCACCCATGGGCAATAGCGATTCAATGAGGGCCCTGCCAATCCCGTCGCTGCCACCAGTGATGGCAATAACTTTATTTCTAAAAAAATCACTCATGTAAAAAAATATTCATAGCAAAAATAGTGCAGTTAACCCGCTGTTGGCAAAGAAATAAGCGAAATATTAATTAATAATATGGAAATACCTGTAAAAAAATTTGATGCAATATGTTTTTGCCTTATTTTTGCACTCCCTTCAAAAAAGGGAAGGAGAATTGGTAGCTCAGTTGGTAGAGCAATACACTTTTAATGTATGGGCCCTGGGTTCGAGTCCCAGCCAGTTCACAAATGAAAGCCTCTCATAAACGGAGGCTTTTTTATTACCTGAAATGTCTTGAAAATTGTAATTAACGCTTTCTGTTAAAAACATCTTTCCGCTTGTTGGTAATAAAATTATCTCCCCGTCCTCCCGGCAAAAAAATCTTCCCGCCTTCCTGGTAATAAAATTATCTCCCCGTCTTCCCGGCAAAAAAATCTTCGCGTCTTCCCGGCAAAAAATACTTCCCGGCTGCCCAAACAAATTATAAAGCCATCAAACTACAACCCCTAATATCACTGTTATCCAGTCTCCCTAACACTTCAAACCGCCCGTCATTATATAATCTGCCAACATCATCCGTGGCAATAAATGAACAACTATATAAGTTTGCCAGGTCAATTACATTTATGGCTCCTGTACAAAAATGATCAGCCATTGATCCGGGAAAAGAGATATCAAAAGGATCATCTTCTTTTCTCAAAACAATCTTCATCCAGGTTGGACATGAGAATAGCCCGTCTTTTTTTGCATAAGCCTGGGATAATAATTCGGTCATGCCATATTCGGAATGAACATCATCTACAGATGTTAACTCTTTTAGCCGCTTGTGTACCGCCGTTCTGGTCATTTCAGATTTCCTGCCCTTCATGCCACCGGTTTCCATCACAATAGTATGCGAAAGCTGCATAGGATTTTCTTCAAAGAAATCAAGCAGGGCATAGGTTACACCTATAAGCAATGTTGGAATACATTCCTTTTCATTCTGTTGCAATTTGTTTTTAAGGGTTTCAAAATCAGTCAGATGGAATCCGCTTTGAGAATATTTACTTTTTTCAATAAGTTGCTGTACCATCCAAACCAACGAAGCATTTTTTCTCTCCAGGTAAGAAGGCAGCAATCCAAGAATACAATAATCTTGAATCTTACCGTAGGTCTTTTCAATATTTTTTAAAAAACTATTTTCATACAGGCTTATATCCCTTATATAATGTTTGCTGTTAACAGATCCGGTGGTACCGCTGCTCTCAAATACCCGTTCCGGTTCAAATTGGGTTGTTATTATTCTCTTTGTTTTAAAGAATTGGATCGGGAGAAAGGGTATTTGGTTTATATGCTTTACTGATGATATATTGGTATTGATTGCCCGGCAATAATCATGGTAAAATGGGTTCTGTGCATACTGAAACTGGAAAATCTGAATGGCAAGGCGTTCAAATTCCGCTTCCTGCAATTCAAATATCTCTTTTCTTAATATGGTATGTTCTGTTAAAAATGGCATCATCAAACTGCAAAGATGCGGCAATTAGGATGGATATATGGCAATCAATCATTAAATTTGGATATCAAACTTCCAACATGCGCATAACATTACTGATTGTTTCAATACTGATGCTTTTTACAAGCTGTAAGAAAGATAAGTATACCACCGAACCACAGATAACATATAAATCTGTATCCCCTAATTTTACCAGTATCGAACTGGGGGCCGTTATTCCGGATATCACGTTTTCTGTTACCGACCTGGAAGGCGACCTGGGCCTGAAAGCAGGTAGCGATACCTCATTTATCTATTTACGTAACGTACTTACCGGAAAATTTGATTCGCTGCCGTTTCCCGACCTGAAACTGTCTGCCGGAAGGCGTTTTGAAGGAGAAGTTACCGTATCTATCAATAAAGTGCTTGAATGCAAATCTTTGCCAAGCGGGGCATTGCATACAGATACACTTTATTTTG
Source organism: uncultured Chitinophagaceae bacterium (assembly GCA_937996595.1). Lineage (GTDB taxonomy): Bacteria > Bacteroidota > Bacteroidia > Chitinophagales > Chitinophagaceae > Ferruginibacter. Next base: position 4,008 of record CALKVC010000040.1, on the reverse strand, counting down.
AAATGTATGTACGGGATTTTGCTAAAAATAAAAGCAATGTTGTTACAACAGGAGATCCGATATATTTCAACTGCCGTTAAATGAAATGGCTGCATTTCATCCTTTCGCATTCTTTCTTTATTTCCATATGTGCATTCTTTTTATGCTGGCAGTCATACATCCTCTTACACATACCGGTTTCTTTTAACGTTTGCCTCCTGCTTTTTTTTGCCACACTTGGCAGTTATAACTTCTACTGGCTGATAAGTAAATATCATTTTAATGATAAACGTGGCCTGGCTGATTTCCTTATAAAAAATGGCTCCAACATTTTAGTGCTACTTTCAGCAGCCACCGGCCTTTTTTTTCTTCGCCACCTGGTAACCGGGCTATTAAATGAAATAATAATATCCGTCATGCTCACTCTGGCATACAGTGTACCCCTGTGGCCGGTTAAATCACTGGCATTTACCCGAAAAGCCGGTTTTTTGAAAACGATTTTGCTGGCTTTCACCTGGACGTATGTTACCATTATCATTCCGGTTGCTAATGCATCCTTATCATGGAACAAACCTTTAATGCTTTTGTTTACTGCCAGGTTCATGTTTATGCTGATGCTTTGCATCATATTCGATTCAAGGGATGTGAAAGTAGATAAAATCCGTGGACTCAGCAGCCTGGCAACGGTCGTGAGCAGAAAAACCCTGGGCATACTTATTATGATTGTTTTATCGCTTTATCTGTCAGCTGGGTTCTTGCTGAGGTTTTATTTTGAAAGTGGCGCACAAGTGTTCTCATTCCTGCTAACTGGTATGGCCGTGCTGCTTGTTTACCGGCTATCACTGAAAAAAAGCGGGTATTTTTTTTATTATTTCCTGGTAGACGGGTTAATGTTGTTTTCAGCTATTGCAACAATATTGGCAAGTATTTAGTTATTTTGCTCATTCAAAATCATAAACATGGCAACGGCAAGGAAAAAATCATTAATTACACCCGCTTCTTATGAATTCTTAAAGAATTATATCAATAATGCTTCTCCTACAGGATTTGAAAGCAGCGGGCAGAAATTGTGGATGAAATATTTGCAGCCCTATGCAGATGATTTTTTTACTGACCCATATGGTACTGCAGTGGCGGTTATTAATCCCGGCGCTTCATTTAAAGTTGTGATAGAAGCACATGCTGATGAAATCAGTTGGTTTGTTAACTATATTTCTCCGGAAGGGCTTATCTATTTAAAAAGGAATGGCGGGGTTGACCACCAGATTGCGCCATCCAAAAGGGTACTCATCCGGGGGAAAAAGGGAATCGTAAAAGCCGTTTTTGGATGGCCTGCCATTCATACCCGTATGGGTAATGCCGATAAGGAAACCCAGCCTAAAGTAGAAAACCTATGGCTCGATTGCGGTGCCCGCACCAAAAAAGAAGTGGAGGCCTTAGGTATTCACGTTGGTGCTGTTGCCACATACGAAGAAGGGTATGATGAACTGGCGCACGGTTATCTTATCGGGCGTGCTTTTGATAACCGCATCGGTGGTTTCATGATTGCAGAAGTGGCCAGGTTGCTTAAGGAGAATCAAAAAAAGCTGCCATATGCTTTATATGTAGTTAATGCCGTACAGGAAGAAATAGGTTTACGGGGTGCTGAAATGATTGCACGCAGGATAAAACCTGATGTGGCCATCATAACAGACGTAACACATGACAGCACAACTCCCATGATCAATAAAATGATTGAAGGAGATTGTTCCTGCGGAAAAGGCCCCGCATTATGTTATGGCCCGGCTGTTCATAACAAACTCCTCGATTTTGTTCAGCAAACAGCAACCAAATCAAAGATACCTGTTCAGCTAAGGGCCGCCAGCCGCAGTACCGGAACCGATACGGATTCATTTGCCTATGCAAATGACGGATGCCCATCTGTACTCATCTCAATACCGCTCCGTTATATGCATACCACTGTGGAAATGCTGCACAAAGATGATATTGAAAACACGGTGAAACTGATGTACGATACCTTGCTCGCCCTTACTCCAAAAACCAACCTCAGTTATTTCTGATCCGGTTTAGCTTTTAACGGGTACTTATTATATAACTTGCAGGTATGGAAGATCGTTTTGGGAAATACATACGCTTATTCGGCAGCATATTTTTCCTGGTAACCGGTTTTATCACAGCTATCATAATTTTAATGCTGCTCACCAGGCTATTCTTTGGCCTGTTATCATACATTCCATGGGTTACCTACATATATATGGTACTCATCATACTGGTTCCGGCTGCGCTATTCATACCGGTCTATATAGTTTATTTCCGCAGAACATTTTCGCATCCCGTCAAAATAGTAAAAGGGATATCATATGCTGTTTTTTCAACCGCCATAGGGGCCTGGGCTGTGTTTTTAGTGATGGATATGGCCCGTTTTTTTAAACACGCGTATACCACAATTGGCATGTATAATAGTTATGATATGGTTTTCCTGGCTGCGAACGTGGCTTGCATATTTATAATTGGCGTGCTGCAGGCCCTTACAACAGAAAAAGAGACAGACTGGCTGGAAAGAGCAAATAAATGAACTGAATGGTATAAAATGATAAAACAGCAGCCCGGCTACTAACTAATCATATACATATTCTATGCTACCCATCAGTTTCCTCTCTTTTGAATAACATTTTTCTTTGCTTCTGAGCCCGTTTTCATAACTGTATTTCCACACAAAATAATTGCTGCCGCCTTCTTCTGTATTGGTCATTTGCACCAGTTGCCCGGCGTTGTTGTATTCAAATAGGTAATCGGGAATAAGCCTGGTTGTATGCTCATTTGAATGAACAATATCGGTGAGTCTGTTCCGGCTATCGTAATAATAATAGTATTTGCTCCCGTTCCTGCTGTCTTTTTCAATGCTCACATTATTTTGTTCATCAACACCGAATAAGATGCTGGTGCTGTCTGTTACGTTTTTTACCCGTATCATTTTTTCCGGAATATGGCCATTTCCGTAAAAGTAAATATGCTCTTCCTTTATTTCACTGGTAAAGTCATCATCTGATGAACGGATAACAGATAATATCGTAACAATCCTGCCATCATTATCATATGTATACCTGTTAACGGAAACCGCCAGTTCCGAACTGTCTGATGTACTCACCAATTGCCCTTTTTCATTGAACAGGGAGGTAAGCAGTGAAACGCCTGATATATTTGAACGGGTAAAGAGCTCCGTTTTCCTGTAATCACGGGATATCTTTTTTTCACAGAAGAAACCATCACTTTCAGTTCCATCATCCTCAAAACTCCGTATCTTGATTAAACGCACCTTATTTTCCCGGTACTGTGCCATTTCTGTCATCAACTGCCTGTTGCTGATGATATCCCTGTAATAATACTGGGCATGAACACTTAAAAAGGCCAATGACAGTAATAGAAAAGTGGCTGAGATTTTTTTCATGTATATAAAGAATTCAAATATTTAATTAAAGATATTGCGTAAATTATATCATTAATATACAAGCGCCCAAACTTTATTATTTTTAACAAAATTATCCGCGTTGAGCCAACATAAGGAAAGAGTCGAAAAAATATGCCTGAATTGCCAGGCAACCGTTCAAGGCAGGTATTGCCATGTGTGCGGTCAGGAGAATATAGAACCTAAAGAGACCGCCTGGAGCATGCTGACTCATTTTTTCAAAGATGTAATACACTTCGACGGGAAATTTTTCAGTTCATTGAAACTGCTGGTTACCCGCCCCGGATTCCTGACCAGGGAATTTATGGCCGGCAGAAGGAACAGCTATCTGAATCCGGTGAAAATGTATGTGTTTACTTCCGCATTTTTTTTCCTTATCTTTTTCAGTTTTTCAAAGGTTTCTGATGGGGTTGACGCAACAACAACCATTAATGGCAAAACTATCCAGGAAATTGAAAAGATGGATTCAGCGAAGTTTGCTGATTTTACCAGGCGAATAAACAGGGAAGACGAAAAAGCTGATGTGCCGATGACCAGGATGGAATTTGACAGGTACAGGGATA
>CALKVC010000039.1 GCA_937996595.1 uncultured Chitinophagaceae bacterium | reverse complement strand
GTTCGTATTGGGTGAAGAGTATTCAACCATGATCTTCCTGCCATTTTCCGGCTGCAGGCCATAACGGGTATCCTGGTAACGCTGCTGTAAAAGTTGTATCCAGTAACCGTCCGACACAGACAGGTTAAGAAACCCTTTAATAATATTATAATCTGTATAAACCTGCGGGAATTTTTCGGTGAGATAATTGCCCAGCTTATTGCCGATCTCATCCGGGGAAAGCTTTAATTTTTTAACCAATGAAAATAAAACCACCGTATAATCTCCTGAAAATTCGGGCTTTGTGTGGTTAACCTGGAAATCATTCTCAGTAAAATCCATACCATACATTTCCTTTAATCCGGCAATGGTATTTTCCTGTAAAATGTGTAAAACGGACATATTATTGTTTCGGTGCACGCAAATGTACTTAATTCATCATAAAAACCCTTCAAATGGCTTTCTGAAGCCTGGGGGAATTAACATGCAGGTGCTTATGAAAAGAGATGGTTTGCTTGAAATTGAACATGGAATATTGAGTGTTAGGCGATGAAAATAGCGCATTAAACAGTAATAACAATTAATCAATAAACAATGTTCAAAACACTATATTCAATGGAAAATTAATGAAGACTTAATTCTCATTTTTCTCATTATGCCATATGCGTTACCTTTGCGCACTTTTTAACGATTATGATAAGTGTAAATAATGTAACGCTGGCTTACGGCAAAAGGGTATTGTTTGATGAAGTGAATATCAATTTCACCAAGGGGAACTGTTATGGCGTAATTGGTGCCAATGGTGCCGGAAAATCAACTTTTCTAAAGATCATCAGCGGCGAAATTGAACCGAATAAGGGGACGATTGATATTACGCCCGGCGAAAGGATGGCTGTATTGAACCAGAACCAGTTTGCTTTTGATGAACAGACGGTTTTGCATACCGTTATGATGGGGCATAAGAAATTATGGAAAGTGATGCATGAAAGGGATGCCATTTACGCCAAAGAGGATTTTTCGGAAGCAGACGGCATTAAAGCCGGAGAACTGGAACATGAGTTTGGTGAAATGGGCGGATATACCGCAGAAAGTGATGCAGCCACCCTGTTGAGCGAACTGGGTGTAAAAGACGATTTGCACAACCTGCTGATGAAAGACATTGCTGCAAACCTTAAAGTAAGGGTGTTGCTTGCCCAGGCGCTGTTTGGTAACCCGGATATATTGTTACTGGATGAACCTACCAATAACCTGGATGTGGAAACTATCAGCTGGCTGGAAAACTTTTTGGCTGACTATGAAAATATCGTATTGGTGGTAAGTCATGACCGACATTTCCTGGATGCCGTTTGTACCCATGTGGCCGACGTTGACAAACAAAAGATAAAGATATACACCGGCAATTATACATTCTGGTATGAGAGCTCTCAGTTAGCAGCCAGGCAGGCAACGGATAAGAATAAGAAAATGGAGGAGAAGAAAAAAGACCTGCTCGACTTCATCGCCCGCTTTAGTGCCAATGCATCTAAATCAAAACAGGCCACCTCCCGGAAAAAGGCGTTGGAAAAGCTGGTTTTTGAAGACATCACTCCCAGCAACAGGAAATATCCGGGCATCATTTTCAAACAGGAAAGGGAAGTGGGAAATGAAATTCTGAAGGTGGAGAACCTGGCTAAATCAGTTGAAGGGAAACTTCTTTTCAGCAAAATCAAGTTTGACATCCAGAAAGGGGATAAGATCGCTTTCATAAGCCGTGATCCACAGGCACTCACAGCATTCTTTGAGATCATTAATAAAAAACAGGAGGCTGATTCCGGTATGTTTGAGTGGGGCACCACGGTTACAACCGCTTATCTGCCAAACGACAACAGTGAATACTTTCATGGCAGTTCGTTAAACCTGATGGATTGGTTGCGCCAGTTTGTGCCGCCAACTACCAAGGATGTTGATGAAGATTTTTTACGAGGGTTCCTTGGCAAGATGCTGTTCAGCGGCGATGAGATATTAAAAAAGACGAATGTTCTCAGCGGAGGAGAGAAGGTGCGTTGTATGATCAGCAAGATGATGCTGCAGAACCCGAATGTGCTGATACTGGATGAGCCAACCAACCACCTCGACCTGGAAAGCATCATTTCTTTCAACGACAATATGATCGCCTATTCCGGTATCATCCTTTTTACCACGCATGATCATCAGTTTATGCAAACCGTTGCTAACAGGATCATTGAGATTACGCCAAAAGGTATGATAGACAAGCTTATGACTTATGATGAATACCTGGCGGATGCAAGGGTGAAAGAGATGAGGGAGGAGATGTATAGTTAGTAGTTTAGGGTTTAAAGTTTATAGTTTAAAGTTTGGAGTTTGTTGTTTGGAAAGTAATTGGATTTTTTAAAATTAAAAATGCCTTCCCGTTTTCCCGGCAAAAATTTCACGCCTTCCCGGCAATAAAATGAAACAAAAACTAACATCGTTTCTTGATATTTTTTATCCCCCGTTCAGGGGATTCATGCCGGTGCAGACCTTCCGCTATGCAGCCTGCGGAGGGATAAATACCCTGCTGGGGCTGGCAATATATTTCATCAGCTATACATTCCTGTTATCAGGAAAGAATTTAGATGTTGGTTTTTTTGCCTTCAAGCCGCATGTGGCAGCATTGTTTTTCTCTACCTGTGTATCTTTTGTAGTTGGATTTACGCTGAACAAGTATGTGGTATTCACCAGTTCAAACCTGAAAGGAAGGATACAATTGTTCAGGTACTTCCTAAGTTTCATGCTAAATCTCGTTATTAACTACTTGCTGCTTAAACTATTTGTTGAATTATTACGCTGGAACGCATTAACCAGCCAGGTTATAACCACTATCATCATCATTACATTCAGCTACCTGAGCCAGAAGCACTTTAGTTTCAGGATAAATAATAAGTCTTAATTTATTGGTTTAAAGTTGAAAATTTATAGTTTAAAGTTTGAGGCTTAAAGTTTGAAGTTTGAGGTTTGAGGTTTAATGTTTAAATTTTATGGTTAAAAGTTTGAGGTGTAAGGTTTAATGTTTAAAGTTTGAGGTTTGAATTTGGGAGGTATAAAAGTTAATATCAAATAAAAAGCCTTTCCGCCTTCCCGGCAAAAAATCTTCCCGGCAACATAAAAAAAGACCCTCCGTAGAAACGGAGGGACTTAACGATTGCTTGCTATATAAAAACTCTTTTGTAACTTTATTTCTCTGAACAAACCCGGGAAATATTTCTCTCACGATTGCTTGTTATCATTTCAACGATTGTTTGCTTTTTATCGCTTTTTTAATCTCTGGTACAAATTTACCCGGGGTTTTATTGCCGTAAAAACCAAAATAAAGGTTATTATATCATGTTAAAAACGATCTTTATCTTCTGAAACGCTTTCTGGTACTGAGTTGCCTGATAACAAAATAATGATGCCCAACAGAACAGCCGACATATTATTCCAATTGGTACGTTCACTCCAGAAAGCGGAAAAAAGGAACTTCAAACTCTATATTACCAGGAATTCGGGGAATAAAGACCTGAAGATTGTAGAATTGTTTGATGCGCTGGATAAATTGCCGGAATATGACGAAACTGCTTTACTCAAAAAACTTAGTTCCATTAAAAAACCCCAACTGGCTAACGTTAAGGCACACCTTTATAAGGAATTGCTGGCAAGCCTGCGGCTGCTCAACAGTACAGAAAGCATCGATCTGCAATTGCATGAACAACTGGATTATGCCCGTATATTGTACAATAAAGGCCTGTACCTGCATGCGTTGAAAATACTGGATAAAACAAAGGAACAGGCAAGAAATTATCACCAGGACAGTTTCCTCATACAAGTCATATCACTGGAGAAGAAAATTGAAACACTGCATATCACCAGGAGTATGCAAAACAGGGCCGAGCAGTTATCAGCCGAAGCTGATACAGTGAATGAGAACAGGAAAAACATCACCAGGCTTTCAAACCTCGCCCTCCAGTTGTATAGCTGGTATATTAAACATGGACATGCCCGAAATGAAAAGGATGAAGAAGGGGTAAAGGCATTTTTCAGGAGTAGCCTGCCAGAAGACGCATTTTCCTTAACAGGTTTTTATGAGCGGTTATACCTATATCAAAGCTATTGCTGGTTTGCCTTCATCCGCCAGGATTTCCTGATGTATTACAGGTATACACAAAAATGGGTGAACCTGTTTGATGAATATCCTATGATGAAGGAAGTGGAAACAGGCCATTACATCAAAGGGATGCATAACCTCCTGAATGCGCATTTTGACCTCCGTAATTATCCCAGGTTCCATTACACACTCAGGCAGTTTGAATCGTTTGCCAAAACGCCGGTGGCAGTACAGCATATCAATAACAGGATACAGTGTTTTGTATATGTGAGCAGCGCCAAACTCAACCAGCATATCATGGAAGGCAGTTTTGCAGAAGGGCTTAAGTTAAAGGATGGCATCGAAAAGCAACTGGATGAATTCAGCCAGTACCTCGATCGCCACCGGATCCTGGTGTTCAATTATAAGATTGCCATGATGTATTTCGGGCATGGCAATTACGGCAGGTCTATCGATTACCTGCATAAGATCATAAACGATAACAATACCGACCTCCGCACCGACCTTCAGTGTTATGCCCGCGTTCTTCACCTGATGGCTCATTATGAACTGGGCAATTACGAACTGGTGGAACACCTTACCCGGTCGGTTTACCGCTTTATGGCCAAAATGGAAAACCTCACTGTAATTGAAGAGGCAATGTTCAAATTTCTGCGAAACAATTTTTATGTGCCGGCAAAAAAACTGCAACCGGCTTTTGAAGGATTTTTACAAACAATCAAGCAGTTTGAAAAAAGCCGGTTTCAAACCCGGTCGTTTGCATACCTCGATATCATATCCTGGGTTGAAAGTAAGGTGAACAATAAGCCCATGAGCACCATCATCAGGAATAAATACCTGGAAAGTAAAAGGGCCAAAAACGGGCTTACCAAATAGTGGAAAAAGGCATGATACCTACTGCAAATCAGTCAGCCAGTCCACATTATTTTTATATCGGGACCTGGTTTCAGGCAGCATTTGTCCTGATTTAGTTTAAATCCTGCCATTTTTTCACACTTTTCCTCTTGGCATAATGATTGACAACGATTTAATAAATAAAACAATTAAATCATGGGAAAAATAATTGGAATTGACCTGGGAACCACAAACAGTTGTGTTTCCGTAATGGAAGGCAATGAACCGGTAGTGATAGCAAATGATGAAGGCCGCCGTACCACGCCTTCTGTAGTTGCCTTTTTAAAGAATGGCGAACGTAAAGTGGGAGATCCTGCCAAACGTCAGGCTATAACCAATCCGCATAATACCATTTCCAGTGTGAAGCGTTTTATGGGACGCCAGTACAATGAAGTAACGGAAGAAAGTACCCACTGGAGCTATAAAGTGGTAAAAGGTGACAATAATACCGTAAGGATTGACATAGATGGCAGGTTATATACGCCGCAGGAAATAAGTGCGATGGTTTTGCAGAAAATGAAGAAAACCGCTGAAGATTACCTGGGCCAGGAAGTGAATGAAGCTGTGATTACAGTGCCTGCTTATTTTAATGATGCGCAGCGGCAGGCTACCAAGGAAGCTGGTGAAATAGCCGGATTAAATGTTCGCCGTATCGTAAACGAGCCTACAGCTGCTGCACTTGCATATGGTTTAGATAAAAAAGGCAAAGACCAGAAAATCGCCGTTTTTGACCTCGGTGGCGGAACATTTGATATTTCTGTACTGGAACTGGGTGATGGCGTATTTGAAGTGAAATCTACTAATGGTGATACGCACCTGGGCGGAGATGACTTTGATAAAGTGATCATGGATTGGCTGGCTGATGAATTCAAGAACGATGAAGCGATCGATCTGCGTAAAGACCCGATGGCATTACAGCGCTTGAAAGAAGCATCTGAAAAAGCAAAAGTTGAATTATCATCTTCAGCAGAAACAGAGATAAACCTGCCATATGTTACTGCAGTAGACGGAGTGCCAAAACACCTGGTTAAAAAACTAACCCGTGCCAAATTTGAGGCACTGTCTGATAAACTGTTTGAAAGATGCCTGAAACCATGCGAACAGGCATTGAAAGATGCCGGTATGAGCACTTCACAAATTGACGAAGTGATTTTGGTTGGCGGTAGCACCCGTATTCCTAAAGTGCAGGAAATAGTTGAAAAATTCTTTGGCAAAAAGCCGAACCGCGGTGTAAACCCGGATGAGGTGGTTGCTATTGGTGCAGCTATCCAGGGTGCGGTACTTACCGGTGAAGTGAAGGATGTATTATTGCTGGACGTTACCCCGCTGAGCCTCGGTATTGAAACGATGGGTGGTGTGATGACTCGTTTGATTGACAGCAATACTACGATTCCTACCAAAAAATCTGAAACCTTTAGTACTGCCAGCGATAACCAGCCTGGTGTACAGATTCATGTGTTGCAGGGAGAAAGGCCCATGGCTAATCAAAATAAGAGCCTGGGTATGTTCAATCTGGATGGCATTCCACCGGCACCACGAGGTGTTCCACAGGTTGAAGTTACGTTTGACATTGATGCCAACGGTATCCTGCATGTAAGCGCTAAGGACAAAGGCACCGGAAAAGAACAAAAGATCCGTATTGAAGCCGGCAGTGGCCTTAGCAAAGAGGAAATTGAAAAAATGAAGAATGATGCCAAGGCAAATGAAGAATCAGACAGGAAGGAAAAAGAAAAGGTTGAAAAAATAAACCAGGCCGACAGCTTGATCTTCCAATCAGAAAAACAACTGAAAGAGTACGGCGAAAAGATATCTTCGGATAAAAAATCGGCCATTGAAGCATCTTTAACAAAACTGAAAGAAGCCCACAAAGCGCAGGATCTTGGCCAGATTGATGCGGCCATGACGGAATTGAATGCGGCATGGACAGCTGCCAGTGAAGAAATGTATAAGGCAACACAGTCCGGCGCCCAGCAACCTGCCGATGAAACACATGCTGGTAACGGTCAGCATACTGAACCAGGTGGTACTGAAAATGTTACTGATGCTGAATTTGAAGAAGTTAAGTAAACTGGTAATAATAATAAGCAAAGGCCCGGGTATTCATTTATCCGGGCCTTTGTCTTTCTGAGCGACAGCGAAGAATCTCATCATGTTGACCTGTTATCATCAATTGCTTCAAACAGAAACCCGCTAATATGATACGCAGAAAATGCTGATATTTTTATACTTATTAATTATCTTAAATCTGCGCTTTCTTTCATCTGCATATGCTGCGGGAAATAAAAGTTCCAATACTTTTAGTAATTTATCAACAATCATAAAGACAGGTGCAATGATCAAAGTGCTATCATCAATGTTGTGTGAGATTTTTTTAAAAAAATGTATAAATAATAAGTTTAAATAAA
>CALKVC010000038.1 GCA_937996595.1 uncultured Chitinophagaceae bacterium | reverse complement strand
AAAGCCCGCAAAGGCGAATCTTTCGGCAAAAAGATAACGGCTAAACTTTTTTACAGGATACTTAACCGCATAACATCCATTGACATCCCGCTGGATACGGGTGATTTCAGGATTTTCAACCGCAAAGTGGCCGATGAACTGGTTAAGATGAACGACCATACCAAATTCCTGCGCGGACAGATAGCCTGGCTTGGATTTACCGAAACTTATATAAGTTATGAAAGGGACGAACGTAAAAAGGGAAGTACCAGTTTCGGCTACACGAAGATGTTCCGTTTTGCCATTGACGGCATCACCGGCTTTTCCAATTTCCCTTTAAAATTCGCCAGCATCAGCGGTATCATTGTTTCATTGTTTGCATTCATCTTCATCATCTATGTAATACTGGCAAAACTGGCCTGGGGGCAAACCATCTCCGGGTGGGCTTCCATCATGGTAACGGTGCTGTTCCTGGGTGGTATTCAGTTATTGAGTGTTGGCATCATCGGCGAATATATCAGCCGTATAAACGATGCCGTACGCAACAGGCAATTGTACATCATTAACAAAACGAATATCAGGTAATTATTTCCTCGCCCGGTACATGTATTGGCCTCCAAGCGGCAACCAGCCCATCTTTTCTTCCAGTTTAATCAGCCTTGAAAGAAACCCTTTCCTGGGAAAAAACAGGATGAACTTTTTTCTGATATCCCTGAATGCAGCCTGTTTTAATAACCTGCCGCAATACCTGTATCCCAGCAACCTGGCATCTTTATCAAATACACAGGTGTTTACCAGGTAACGGGTAACCGGGTTTAACGGGTTATGCTCAAACAGGTAAACCCTGCCGCCCGGTTTCAGCACACGGTGCATTTCTTTCATTAATACCGCATGATATGTAAAATCAACATGATGCAATACCGCTGCCATGAACAGGATATCAAAACTGTTATCGGGAAATGGAATTTGCTTACCGTCATAAACCGTAAACGATGCCCCTGATATGTTTTTTTCACTGGCAGCCGCAATGCTTTTTGCTGAAATATCTATACCATCCACCCGGCAGCCCGGCAGCAACTTTGCCATGAACATTTCGGCTACGCCGTCTCCACAACCTATATCAAGCAGCCTGGATGACTGGGCGTTTGCTTCATACCTGCTTACCAGTTGCACTTTATGCATGGCAAAATAAAAACTGTCTGCACCGCTTACCCTGATATTTTCAGTGTGGATGCTCCTGTATTCATTTGCAAATTCATCAAAGTTGTCAAAACTTCTTTTCACCATAAAGTGTAAACTTGTATTTTTAGGCTATGCAAGTTTACAATAAATCAAAGTGGGATTCAATGAAAACGTGCACGATTTTCCCTGCTATCCTGTTTATTGCATACCTGCCGGTTTCCTCTTTTCTCTTTTTCCTGAAAAATGACGCATTCAACGGTTATTTTCCGCCAAAGTTTTTCATGAGTGAAAGTATCCGCAGCGGCATCCTTCCTTTATGGAATCCATACATCAATTTCGGGCTGCCCCAATATGGTGACATGAGCAGCGGCTACTGGAGCCCTGTAACCTGGCTGATAGCATCCACCACCGGTTACACAGCCTATACATTCACCGCTGAACTCCTGTTTTATTTACTGGCAGCCGCTATCGGCATGTACCTGTTTTGCCGCAGGCTTAGTCTATACAAACCCGTTTGCATCCTGGCGGCTGTTGCGTATATGTGCAGTGGTTATATGGTGGGCCACCTGCAGCATTTTAACTGGATCAGCGGCGCCGCTTTTCTTCCCTGGTGCCTCTGGGCCTATCACCGGCTGCAACAGTCCTTTTCAATTAACGGCATAATTGTCGCATCGCTTTGCTTTTTCATGCTGGCAGCATCTGCCCACCCGGGAATCATCATCAGTTCCATATATTTTTTTACCGCTTTTGCCATATATAGTTATTTCAACAAACAACAGTCTGCATCCGCAGCAGCAAATACGAAACGGTTTATTTCAAGTAACCTGTTACTGTTAGCAGGTATAGCGCTATTAAGTGCTGGTATGATTGCCGGTTATTCCGATTTGATCCCGCATATGACCCGGGGTGAGCGGTTAAGTTCCAGTGCTGCCATTTCAAATCCTTTTTCAGCACCTTCAGCTATTTCTGCACTGCTGCCTTTAAGTACCGTAAAAAACAATGTGCTGTTTGCAACAGATATTTCCATGCGGAATATTTACTTCGGCATCACGCTCCTGCTGTTCTTCCTGGTTGCATTGTTTTCAAAAAAGAACCGTTTCCAGAAATTCCTGCTCTTCAGCGGAAGCCTTTTCCTGCTGGTTTCTTCTACCGGATTCATCAAAGATAACGTTTACGAATACCTGCCACTCTTCGGCTATGTAAGGATGAATGGGGAATTTACCGTTTTTGCCGTGATGTGCTTTATCATCATGGCGGCCATATCCCTGGATCGCTATTTCCGGGAAACGGGTTTATTCAGCGGAGCCTTAAGAACCTGGTATTATGTGCTGGAGCTGGCCTGTTTTACCGCCATCATTGCGGGTGCTTACCTGGCTTATCAAAAGCATGATAGTATTTGCTACCTGTCCGGACAAGTGAACGCTGCAGCAGGCATTACCGGAAAACTGAAAACAATCATTGATGCACTCAGTTTTTACGATTGCCTTTGGATGCAGGGTTCTGTACAACTGTTCATGCTATGGCTGGTTAAATGGGGACTGGTGAGAAAAAAAGTCAAATGGCTAACCGTGGTTGCCGTTACCGACCTGGTTATCGCCTGCCTGTTAAACATACCTTTTACAGGAGTAGGAAAAGCATCCGTTGCTGAAGTACAGTCGGTGCTGGATAAATCACCCAGAGGCATTATTATACCGGCATTGAAACCAGTTAACAGCTACGATTCAATCAGCACATATGAAACAGGGCTTGTTGGAAACTGGAGTTTTTACAATAAACAGCCGGGCGTTAACCGGTTTGCTTTTTACCCTGTTGAACTGAATACAACTAAGCAGGTTTTTGCCGGCGATACAAGTATCTGTGCAGGTAAACCATTTTTGTTTACCGAAACTGGAAATGAAAATGATAAAGTCATAGTAAACGAATTCACCGGGAATAGTATTACAGCAACTGTATTTTCTAGTGGAAACGGCCGGTTGGTTTTACAGCAAAACCTCTATCCGCACTGGTATGCTTTAGTTGGGGATAAAAAAACCCCTATCCGGGATTACAGGCAGGTATTTATGTGGGCCCCCATGAAGGCAGGCAACAACAGGGTTGAATTCCGTTTTGAACCGGTACGGGTGAAAAAAGCCATGATGCTCAGCGCCGTTTCCTTCCTGTTATTTTCTCTTATCCTGGCCGTTGTTTATATCAGACGGATTTTCCTTTCATGGCCAAGGCGATAGCTTCATCCATGAGCCTTTCGGCATAAGGCCGGGAGATATCGTTCAATTCCGTGGTTTTTTTCATAACGAGGTCTTTATCGTTCATGGTAAGGGCCAGTTGCAGGGCCTGCATGGCTTCGGCTGTTTTCAACAACTCATCCTTGCTTATTCCGGCAGCGTTTTTCTGCAGGAACCTTTCCGTGGTTTTCAGCAACTGTTCTCCTTCTGCCCTGGCTTCATGCAAGGCCCTGGCTGCCATATCATCACGGGCATGGGTAATCGAATCCATCAGCATTTTTTCCACTGCTTCATCTGTAAGGCCGTATTGCGGTTTTACTTCAATACTTTGCTCCACACCGCTGCGTAATTCTTTAGCCGTTACCGTTAGTATCCCGTCGGCATTGATGAGGAAACCCACTTCTACTTTCGGAAGCCCGGCAGGCATTCCAGGAATCCCTGTTAGGTTGAATTCAGCCAGTTTCCTGTTGTCTTTCACCAGGTCGCGTTCGCCCTGGAAAACACTTATCCGCATGCTTGCCTGTCCGTCTACCTGCGTAGTATACTGCCGGGCTGCCTTAGAAGGCACTTTTGCATTCCTTGGAATGAGCACATCCATCAACCCACCGCTTGTTTCTATGCCCAGGCTGAGCGGTGTGATATCCAGCAACAGGAAATCTTTGTTGTTACCGGCCAGTATATCGGCCTGGATGGCTGCACCCAGCGCCACCACTTCATCCGGATTTACCGAATCATTCACCGGCTTCCCGAAAAAGGCGCTCACCGATTTTTTTACAAAAGGAACGCGGGTACTTCCGCCAACCATCACTACCGATTCTATATCATCTGCCTGCAAACCCGCATCTTTCAGCGCCATTTTGCAACAGGTTAATGTACGTTCAACAAATGGCGCAATCAATGCTTCCAATTGCTGCCGGTTCAGTACCAGTTTATCATGGTTCCATTCATCTTCAAAAACCTCGTTATTTGATAAATGTATCTTTGCTGCTTCTGCTTTTAAACGCAGCGCCTGCGAGAGCTGCCTGTTTTCAGCAAGGTCCTGATGGGTTAAGCCGGCTTTTTCTGCCCAATATTTCACTATGGCATTGTCAAAATCATCGCCACCCAGGAAGGTATCGCCATTGGTTGACAACACATCAAAAACGCCGGCTGTGATGCGCAAAATAGAAATGTCGAATGTGCCTCCGCCCAGATCATATACGGCAATCAGTTTCGATTCGTTCATATTCAACCCGATACCATAGGCCAGGCTGGCAGCGGTAGGTTCGTTGATGATGCGCAATACATCTATGCCGGCCAGTTTTCCGGCATCGCGTGTTGCCTGCCTTTGTGTATCATTAAAATATGCCGGAACCGTTATCACAGCCTTGTTCACCGGGGTTTTCAAAATATGTTCTGCCCGCTGCTTTAGTTCTTTCAGGATAAAGGATGACAGTTCTACCGGAGAATAGAACCTGTCACCTGCCTGCACTTTCACCAGTCCTTCTGTATCGTCATCAATTATCTTATAAGAAAAAAATGAGCTGTTATCCTTTATATCCCGGTAACTTTTTCCCATCAGCCTTTTGGCTGAAAAGATGGTTTGGGCAGGTTTGCTTATAAGGAACCCTTTGGCAGCTTCACCAACCACCGCATTGTTCCTGTCATCAAAATGAACCACTGATGGAACCAGTGCACTGCTGTCGTGCTCCTTTAATACGATAGCCTTTTTTGTCTCGGGATGTATAATGGCAACCAGGCTGTTGGTTGTACCCAGGTCGATTCCCACAATCATCTCTTCTTTTTGCAAACTTCCTGTTGCCAGGTTGATAGCTATCTTCGCCATGCTTCACTTTTTATATTAACTGCAAAAATAAGAAGAGTTTAAGCTTACGGCTTTTTGTATTCCCGTAAACTTAAACTCCCCGGTAATATTTCCGTTTTTCGGAACCGATGTTAACGCATCAGGTACATTTTTCCATAACCTTTATTAAAGAATTTATCGGTGCCGCTTACGCCGCTGTTAATTACATCTCCGTTGGCATTCCGTCCGTCGAACTT
>CALKVC010000037.1 GCA_937996595.1 uncultured Chitinophagaceae bacterium | reverse complement strand
TTCATTTACCGAAAGCCCCCATGTTTCACCCAGCCCGGAACACATCACAAAAACATCAGCACTCCTGTAAAATAATGGGATGCGGCTTTGATTGATAAAACCTGTGAGTACTACTTTTTCCTGCAGCCGGTTATCCTTTATAAAACGTTCCATATCTGTACGGCATGCCCCTTCTCCCACCATAACCAACAACGCATGCTCATTATTATCTATGGCTGCAAACGCTTTCAGCAGGTCGAGCGGCCGTTTCTTATCTATATATTTACCTGAATACAGGATTATTTTTTTCCCGGGAGGAAGCCCCAGCATCTTTCTTGCTTCTTCTCTGCCTGTTGCCTTACATAATTCCCGGAAACGCCTGTTATCTACTGCATACGGAACAGAAACAAGCAGGCGCTCTTTAACCCCCAGCGAACGGTAAAACAGGTGGTTCTGTTTGCCGATATACAGGAATTTGTTTACAAACAGGAAGAGCAGTTTTAAATACAGGTGCTTGATGAAAGTGACTGTTTTGTTTTTCATCCTTTCCTGGTTAAGGGGTGTTTCGCTGCGCAGGCAAACGGTATGACCGAATATCCTGCCAAACACGATTGCCAGCACATGGGTTGCATAGGCCCATCCATGAACCACCAGCACTGATTTCTCCTGCTTATACAGCATGCTGATTACTGACGGATTAAAAATGCCCCAGAAACCATTATGAATGGATGGTTTCCATGACCTGTTTCTAAGGAATACATGCCGGTAACCATCCAGTAACGGGATATCCCATTTTACTTCCTTCCCGAACCCTTTATCCATTTTCCCCTGAATACTTTCGTCGGAACAATACCAAACGGTAAGGGGTGAACGCATTTCGGTATGCATTTGCCTGTACAGCGGCGCGAAGTACTGTATAGGATGCGAGTTAAGAAAGATTACAGGCTTGCTCATACAATTCTTGTCCTCATCAGCGGGTCAATAATATTGATCAGGTACCTTTTTAAAACAAACATCACAACAAAATATATGAGTATGAAACCCAGCGCCTTGATGGTATCGGCGCCATACACATTTATGAGCAGGAAAAAAGGCCCCGTAAGGATGAGCCCCCAAATGTTGGCGCTATACAGTGTTTTAAAGAAAAACCCGATCAAGTAACCGAAAAGGAAAATGGGGATAAACATAAATATGGGGCCGAAATCGATATACGCGTCTGCAAAACTGCCCAGGCTGAACGATGTTCCCTGTACCCGGCCGCTTAACCCCAGCCCAGTATATTTATTGGTATGCTTGCTATCGTCAAGGACCGGTTTATCCGGGTTTATAAAACGCGGAACCAAAAAATGGCTGATGGCGCCCAGGTAAATTTTACCATCCTCATGCGGTACTTTGGCCGGCACAAACCGGATGGCAGCCGCAAAATATTGTATATAGCCGATACGGTTAACCATATCTTCAATGGCCATAAAATAGGTCTTGTTATCTACCTTAACAATCAGTTCAAGCAGTTTGGCCCTGGCCGCTTCCTTAGAAACACTCACTGCCTGTGTTTTCTGGCCCTTATTCAGGAAATTGCGGTAATCCTTCTTACTGGCCGTCCATAAAACGGCCATATGAAAAAGCATTGCCCCCATCACCAAGAACAATACACCCTGCTGATAAGTAACTTTCTTTTTAACTGATACGAATGCAATAAGTGTAAACAGCAGGATATTAAGAAAATTACTTGCAAAAAAAGATGAAAGCCCCAGAACGAATTCAACGGCAATAATGGCTAACAGAAATATTTTAAGATCGGGCGCTCTTTTGAAAACAGATATGAATGTTACCAGGAAGAAACCCCACTTGATATAAAAGAAAAAGAAGAAATACTGTACAAGGTTGGGGAATGCCCAGATAGCAAACTGGCTTACGCTGATGATAATGCTTACAACAATATAAACCTGTATGATCTTCCTGGCATCATATTTAACCCAAATAGTATCACTGATGTTAATCTTTACTTTACGTACAGCCCTGTAAATGCCAAAGGAAAAAAAGTAAATACCGGTAACAGACAGGTAATCGGTATATTCCATCAGATGGGCCGGAAAAATAGTATTCCTGAATAATTCATTCAGGGGTATATCCATCACACTGCAATAAATGAGCTGGATAGATACGGTGGCCCACTGGTAAAGCAGTCCCCAGAAGATAACATTGGTGTTGCCCTTTATGTAGAAAAGCCGGTAAACAAATGGGATATAGAGAAAAATGGGAATGCACAACCAGAAATTGTCGTACGAGCGCATGAAGAAAAACACGATGGCTGCAATTACAAGCAGCCAAAGGTTTAAAGGTATCTTTGTTTTACCGTACAATCAGGTGATTATTTATGAGGTTGGGTTTAATGGCGTTGCTTTATTCCGTGTGCGGTTTGCCGGTAAATGGCCTGGGGTTAATCAGGCTTACCTGCAGGGTTGCCGCTTTTTCCAGCAACCCGTTTCACATGATATCCGATAAAATGTCATATACTTACAACTAGCTGGTTACAGCCGCCAGGGTACTTTTCCAGTTACTGATAAAATGTTCAAATGAAAACTTTTCTGTAATAATTCGCTGGTGATTTAATCCCAACTGTGATGCCAGGGATGGTTTTTTTATGAGTACGGCCAGTTTTTCAGCAATGGCTGATGGGTTTTCTGCATCAACTATATAACCGCTATGCCCGTCCTGTACAATTTCAGGGAAACCGCCTTTTCGGGTAACGATCACCGGTACTCCAAACAAACCGGCCTCCAATGCCGATGTGGCAAATGGTTCTTCGCTGCGTGTGGGAACACAAACCACCTGTAACCCGGCATATATGTCCCGTATGTCCTTAACAAACCCTTTCCATTCCACTAAATGCTGCAACCCTTTCTGCTTTATCAGTAATTCCAGTTCATTTCTGAAACCGGGTTCGCCGCCACCGAAAATCTGCAGGCGGAATACCAGGCCGGGTTCTTTCTCTTTTAGTATGCCCAAAGCCAGCACCAGGTCTTCATGGCCTTTCCATCTCCCGATCTGCCCGGCAATACCAATGGTAAATACATCGCCCTGTTTAAACGGCTGCTGTTTCCATCCGATGATTTCCAGCCCGTTGTTAATGGTCTTGGCAAATCGTTCATCTATGCCAAGGTCAACCATTTTCCGGGTAACAAAGCCCGATACACCAACAAACAGGCGGATCTTTTTGCTGAAACCGGTAAATAATTTCTGATAAAACCTGGTATTATGAATCGATTCGTGGCTATGGTAAATATGTACCGCCTTTCGTTTATCTATCACCGGGGAAAGCAGGAACAGGTGATGGAAGTTGCTGTGTATAACAACATCGGGCCTGAATTTTTTCATTACATTACGGAACCGGAATAATAAACCGGGCCAGTAGAGCAATTGCTCCAGTGTCATCCTGGCCGCTTTGAGGTTAAAAGTTTTCGAGATAAAACCGATCCTCAGCTTTTCATACCTGATATGTTCTGCAACCAGCATCTCTTCAAACTGCCCGTTGCCCCAGGAGGAAGTTACACACATCACGTCATCGCCCTGTTTTGCAAAGCCTTTTAACATGGAAAACATGATCTTCTCTTTTCCGGAAACATAACCTGCGCCGCAAACCACCAGGATCCTCATATGATTGACATGTTCATGTTTGATTATATTTTTTATTTTCTGCTTTTATTGTTTAGTATGTAATGTGCTGACGTCTTTTTTATGTACAAAGCGAATAGCTTCTTTTTACTTTTCTATTGATTGCTTCATTCCTCGTAATGACGTAACAACTTACGTACAGCTTATTTTCTTCTTAACACGTTCATGCTGTAAACCGTTTCCAGGAGGGTAAACCCTTTATCTTTAATAATAACATCATTAAAATAATGTACTGAACCAAAATCCCGGTAGGTTTCTTCTTTGGGGATTGTTGTATCGTGCAGGCATACGATACCGTTAGGTGCCAGCCTGTCCAGTACAATCTGCCAGTCGTTGGCGAGGCCTTCATAAGAATGATCGCCGTCTACCAGTATAAAATCAAGATTGGCCGGTACCTTCGTTTTTATATCAGGGTTTGTACTGTAACCCCTGAGGAATGTTGTTTTCTGCAAAGCATTGCTCCGCTTCAAAGCCCTTACCGCCATCAGGTATCCGGGATTCTCTGAGCCGTTCTTTTTTTCAAACGGATCTACGCAATACAGCTTCCCGTTTACATCCATTGAAGTTGCAATGATGGAAGCGGTAACCCCCATATATGTGCCAATTTCCAGGGCGCATGTACAACCTGTTGCATGTTTTGCCAGGCAGCCTTTCTCAATGGCATTCATCTGGCTGTGCGGATTGGCCAATCCTGCCATATGTAACAGGTTAAGCAACCTGGGCCTTCTGTAAAGCCATGCCGGCGGATTATTTGTCATCATCTTATTTATTTTTTTCCGGCATAGGTATAATGCCTGCCAAATGGTTTGAACAACCTTTTCAAAAAAGGGTTTTTAAAATCTTTCACACAAAGTGTTGAAGGAGCCACCCGTGGCAATAATAAAAACTGGAAATAATTGCTCTCTGTATGAGTAAGTGTTAAACCCGATTTCCGAAAGTACCGTTTCACTTTAAAAAAGGTGAAAAAGTTTTCATGCGGCTGTACGCCACTGCCGGAATCGAACGGTTTGCCTGTAATCCATGTCTTGAGCCACATCAGGTAAATGGCATTAAAATAATTCTCCGTAGTAAGGATAAAAGCCCCGCCTTTCTTTAACACCCGGAACATTTCATTTGTCATGGCTTGCGGATGAAACACATGTTCCATGGTTTCACAGGAAATAATATAGTCAAAACTTTCATTCTCAAAACTTAGTTTTTCCGCATTTTCAACGCTGAAAGACAGGTTCGGCAATGCGCTTTCCACTTTTGAACGGGCAATTTCTATGGCAGCATGTGAAAAATCGGTGCCTATTATCGTAGCTGTTGTAAACGTATTTGCCAGCCAGATGGAAAAATCGCCCCTGCCCGCCCCTATTTCAAGCACTTTCTTTCCATTCAGGTCGGGCAACAGTTTCATCACCGACCGGTACCAGGGATGTTCAAGAGTTTCATATATTTTCTGAGCGGCTCCCAGCCCCTTATGCCATTCATTGTATAAATCTTCCTTTTTTGATTCGTTGAACATGGTCATTTATTTTTCATGTAACACCCTTTCCAGTATTTGCTTCCATCGTTCTCCGTAAGCATCCCAACTGAGCGTTTCTGCTTTTACCCTTGCCCTGGCACCCATTGAAAGTACTTCCCCGGAACTGTTGATAAAATAAGCTATGGCTGCCTTTAATTGTTCTTCGGAAGCGGGTTCTATGATAAACCCCTCTTTACCATGCTCAATGATATCGGGCCCGCAGGTTGCATTGCTGGTAATAACCGGCAATCCGCAAGCCATCGCTTCCGGAACCACCAGCCCATAGCCCTCAAAGAAACTGGGGAATATCATCACATCAAATCCCGGCAGTGTCTTCTTGAGTTCACTGAAAGGCAGTTTGCCCATTACAGTTACTTCCGGGTAATGTTTCTGGATATACGCTTTTGTAAATTCAGACACCGGCCCAACCAGGGTTAACCGGGCATTCCCTGTTTCCATCTTATCCCAGGTTTCCAGCAGGAACGGGATGCCTTTACGGGCATCAACAGAACCAACAAATACGAAATGCACCTGTCTGTTACCGTTATGCTTATCCGCAGCCGGGGTAAATCCCGTTGTATCCACCCCATATGGGTTTATGCTTATCTTCTCTACAGGCACTTCATGTTCTGCATAGGTCTTTAAAGTAAAACTGCTTGCCACCACAATATGCCCGGCCAGTTCCATTTCGGTTTCCTCAATGGCGATATGGTTATAATCCTTCGACTTAACAGAAAACCGCCAGTTAGGATACAATTTAATGATGCGACGGTAAACCAGGTCTTTGGCAACCGGATGTGCGATACTCACATCAAGGAAAAAATGGCGGCCAAGGTTACGGCAGCGTTTTGCGAGTATCCAGCTTGATGTATCAAAACCGATTACCGCATCGGCCTTCATAATCGCTTCATCAGAAATACCAGTCTGGAACCTTTTATTGCGGTTATATAAAACAACTTCTTCATCCTGCCCCAGCTTTAGCCGCAATAAAGCCTTCAGCTCTATGAACGGGTTCCTTTTTATAAACCTGTCGGGAACCTCATCAATGAATCGGTTGCTTAATTTATGAAAAATGAAACCGGGCATCCTCGAAAACAGCCGGTAGTAGAGGCTGTCTTTTCCAAAGGCTACCCCGGTATGAAATTCGTACAGCATGCCCCGTTTATACAACTGCCTTGCCAGTTGAAAGGAATGTTGTGTTCCGGGGTGTGTTAGCAGGATCTTCAAAATATAGGTTGAATTATTTTTTCCGCCACAGAGGCGTAAATCGGCTTGTATATAACAGTATAGGTTACACGCTTTTAACCAGTTTTGCCGGTACCCCGGCCACAACGCTGCCTGCAGGGAAACTCTTTGTAACCACTGCACCGGCAGCTACCACGCAATAATCACCGAGTTCTACATCCTTCAGGATTACAGCTTTAGCACCTATCCAGCAATGGTTTCCAATTACCACTTTACCCCGTTGCATGGGCTGGGCAGATGGCGACAACCCGGTTCCGAAACGATGGTTTGAATCAGTTATATATATATCGGGGCCAAACATGTTATGGCTGCCGATCTCTATATACCCGCATGCATCCAGCATGATATTACGGTTGAAATAATTACGATCGCCGATCCTGATGCGTATACCGTCATAATCAGCATCTTCGGGCCATAACATCGCCCCTTGTGTAAAGGCATTCCGCTTACCTATAACGATCTGGCTTAAACGCCGGCAACGGCTTTTCTCCATGCGGTTCTGCCCGCCCGTTTGTAAACCGAGCAACTTATAAAACCCGATACGGAAACGGCTGCATATGCCCTGCGGCACCTGCAAAAGATAGCGTTCCATATTTTTTAATAAAGCCATCAGTTAAAACTCAGGTATCTTTTAAACCCTTTCATGGAAACGGGATCACGCTTTATCTTTCCGCTGAACAGGGCCTTGAAAAAATCTCCGATCCCTTTCAGGCATGGAACAGTGAGGTTTACCCCTTTATACTTCATGGAAAAAACCAGGTGTTTGTACACTTTAAGGAAAAAAGACGGGATGAGGTACAGCGCCGGCGTCCTGCGCCACATAAATACCAGGTCGTTGCAAACGCCGGAACGGTGCTGCATCGGAAAATCCCTGGCAATGCCGGTTTTATCATGCCAGATTTCCACAGAAGGGAACCTGATGATTGAAAACCCATTATCCATCAACCGTATACATAGGTCTTTTTCTTCACAGCCATAATAACCCGGGTTAACCGCATAATTGCCCACGCTGTTAACTGCGGATACCCGTAACAGGTGGCCGCAACCGATGAAATTATTCGTCTCAACAACCATATCGCCCCTTTTAATCTCCTTGCGCAGGTCGTTGCTGTAAATCTTGAATGACAATGCCCCAACAGTTGGCGATGCATCCATATAAGCAATGGCATCCAGCAGTTGCCTTTTGTCCAGGAACCAGGAATCATCGTCCAGGCTGCAGTAATAATCAGCATCCGTTGTTTGCAGGAACATGTTACGGGCAAACAGGTAGCCTTTTTCTTCCTTTGAAAAATACCATTTTACCATTGGGTAAGCCTTTTCCAGTTCCGGCGTACGGTCGTTTGAATTATCGTCATATACAGCCACTTCCTTGTTCGCATATTCCTGGCCAATTGCCGACTCAATAGACTTCGGCAGGATGGAATACCGGTTCTTGGATGTAATACCTATCAGTACTTTACTACTCATTATCAGTTTTTGAAAACAAAATCGTTCCTGTTGCAGCCAGTTTTCCCAGGGCAGCAGGAACCAGGTTCTTCCATCCGGAAAAACCGGTTAAAACAGACAAAATACCAAACATTTCAAACAAAAACAATTTAGTATAATCCTTTGCTGTTTTTCGCCCCAATACATCTCTCATGATATGATGCCTGTTTACGAGTTCCATTTTAGACAAAGCATACACGCTGCTCTTATGTGAACCGGGCTGGCTATCATGAAAAATACGGGCTGTACGGGCATTATATAACTTCCACTTCTTTCCCACTTCAACCGACAAAGCCACATCTTCCAGTAAAGAATATCCTTTGAAACCGGGCGGGAACGGCGGATCGGGTAATGCCTCTTTGCGGTACATGGTACAGGTTGTATTCAGCCACTCCATTGCATTGCAATCCGGCAAGTCATCCCGGTCTTCCGGCAGCAGGTTCCAGCCAGGACCGATACATTTACCGGCATAAGACAATAATTTTTCACCACTCATCAGCCTGTACATGAACCGGGTGAGTTTACCCGGACTGTGGTACCGCTGGTTGCTGATCATGGCATTTACACCTCCTGCCAGGGAATGTGTTTGCAGGCAAAGCCATAATCGCTCCACACAGCCGGGTTCCAATATGATGTCATCATCAAAAAAAAATATCACCCCGTTATGAATCCCTTTCAGCCCCTGGTTTCGCTGGCTGGCTGCCCCTTTTACTAGCGCTTGTTGGTAATGAATTTTTGATAACAGACCCTGAATGGGTTCTTTGCATACCAATGCAGTCTGGTCATTCTCTGAGGCATCCACCACTATAATTTCTTCCGGCTGAAAACTTTGTGCCGCCATACTGGTTAATGTCTGCCGAAAAACGACAGGCCTGTTGGCCGTTGGCACTACCGCTGTAACCGGAATCGTTTTCATCATAGTAAAATCCAGGAAGATGGGATATGGTCTGTTTCAGCGATGTTGCGGGTGCTCATCCAGTTGGCCGGGCCAATCACTTTCTTGTTCTTACCGGCATTAAGCCAAGCGCCCCACCAGCTAAAGGAGCTGTTGGCGATGATATGGTTCTTGCATGAACTCATCAGGCGCAGGTCTTCATAATTATGTGCATCGTCGTTGCCGTCTATATAATAAGAAGGATAACCTGTTTTAATATTTTCCTTTACCCATTCCATATCATCGGAAAAAAAGAAGAATACGCTGTCTTTATTGAATTCAATCATTTTCTGTATGGCATCCCTGTAATACTCATTGGTGATGGTGCCATACAGCTTATTCGTTTTGGCAACGGTTATCACATCGCCGCGGCGTATATGCACCGATACCGAATGGCACGACCTTATCTTATCCATCCATTCCGCATTCTTACCGGTGGGTGCTTGCCTGAAAGAAAGGTCTTTGCGAAGGCTGTCTTCTATATCCAGGAAATATTTTTCCGTTTGCCAGAAACCGGATACATAAGCGCCGTCGGGTATTGAAAAAAATTCCGGGTCGAACGTATAATCCTTCCGCTCACGCCATAACTTGTTTGAAGGGTCTTTACCCAACAGCATCCATAAACGCTTTTCGTAGCGGAATTTGGGCTTGCATTTGCTGATCTCATTTTTTGATGCCGGGCTCACTTCCAGGTTGAATGCAGACAGATTTAATTCCCTTTTAACAAACTTATACGGGTCATCAAAGTCTATCTTGAATGGAATACCCCGTTTAAGCGATAATGCCCTGGCGGCTGCATATTGAAAAAGCTGGTTGCCCAGGCCGCCCATGAACTGAAACACGAACATATATAAATTAGATTATTTTATTAAGAAGATATATTTTACCGGAAAGGCGGAATTTGCTTATTTTTTTCGCTAATAATCGGAGCCAACCTTAAACCTTTCAACCTTAAACCTTTTTAACTTTAAACGTTATGAATACCAAGAAGCTTGATATAATAGCTGTTAGCATCATTAAAAGAAATCACAGCTTTGCATTAAAGCACTACTTAATGGTATCGATAAATATGGTGTTCAGGTAAGTGTCTGCAAACGGTTTGTACCCATTGCTTTGCATGATATCAAATATCTCCCTGCGTTTTTCCGAACTGGCATCATCGGTATAGTTAACTGTTTCCACACAGAATATGGCAGGCCTGTATTTTTTGAAGGGAAAGTTGCGCAATATCTCAGATCGGAAGAGCGTCGTGTAGGGAAAGAGTGTCTTCG
>CALKVC010000036.1 GCA_937996595.1 uncultured Chitinophagaceae bacterium | reverse complement strand
AAGACACTCTTTCCCTACACGACGCTCTTCCGATCTGGCCAGTTCAGCACTTTTCGTGCCATTACCGGTATCAATTTATTAAAACAAACAGGCAACAGGAGAAACCAAAGTTTATATGTTGCCGGTGAGGGTTCATTTACCAAAGGCTATTTTGATAGCCCGCAAAATTTCAGCCGTTTCAACGGAATGCTCAAATATCATGGAAGCCTTAACAGCCATCATACGTTAACCGCCATCCTCACCGGCTTTACAAGCAAATGGAACGCATCGGGACAAATACCTGACAGGGCGTTAGAAAGCGGCTTAGTTGGTTTCTATGGCGCCATTGATAACACCGAAGGTGGTAAAACATCCAGGCAAAATGCCAGCATCATATGGCAAACAAAACTTAACAATGGCGGCTCATTGAAAAATCAGTTTTATTACAGCAACTATACATTTGAACTATACTCAAACTTCACTTTTTATAAGGAAGACCCCATCAACGGCGACCAGATAAGGCAAAAAGAAAACAGGAACATAGCCGGTTATGATGGCTCTTACCAAAAAGAATTTTACATCGGGAAAATTCGCACGGAAACAAAAACAGGCGTACAGGCAAGGTATGATGCCGTGAATAACATTGAATTGACAAGAACAAAAGGCAGGACAGTAAATACAGCCGCCATCATGCTGGGTGATGTGAAAGAACTGAACCTGGCAGCCTATTATTCGCAGCAATTTTCGATTTCAAAAAAACTTGAAATTACAGGCGCACTGAGGGCCGATTATTTCAGCAACCGCTATAACGATCAACTAGCCGCCCAGGCGCTTACAGCAAACTCAACCATCATAAGCCCAAAACTTAACTTCACCTATCGTATAAACGATAAGATTCAATTGTACCTGTATAATGGCAGGGGTTTTCACAGCAACGATACCAGGGTTGCCGTACAGCAAAACGGAAAGAAAGTGCTGCCACCGGCATACGGAACGGATATAGGCGGAGTTTTTAAAGTTGGCAAAAAAATAGTATTGCAATCTGCCTTATGGTATTTGTGGCTTGACCAGGAATTTGTTTATGTTGGCGATGAAGGGGTTGTTGAAGCTGGCGGGCAAACAAGAAGAATTGGGTTTGACTTTTCGGCCCGGTATGAAGCTGCAAAAAACCTGTATGCAGACATCGACTTAAGCCTTGCCAACCCAAGAGCCCTTGGTGTTGCAAAAGCAAACAGCTACCTGGCATTGGCCCCACGCTTTACCAGTACCGGTGGGCTTACCTACAGAAAAGAACAAGGCTTTAATGGCAGCCTGCGTTACCGTTTTATGGATAACAGGCCCGCCAATGAAGATAATTCTGTAATAGCAAAAGGATACTTTGTTGTAGATGCTGCTATCAACTATACAAAGAAAAAATGGGAAGCCGGTTTATCCATTCAAAATCTGCTGAACAGCCGGTGGAAAGAAACACAATTTGATACCGAAAGCCAATTACAAACGGAGACAACACCTGTTTCAGAAATACATTTTACACCAGGCACACCGTTTTTTGCCAGGCTAAGCCTGACCGTGTTTTTTTAATCAATTCTTTTCAGCGGGAAACAGGTAAGGCTATACGCTTTCCGTTTTTGTAAAATAGTTGCGTCGAAAGTAAGTAAATGCAGGATTTTAGCGTTTATACGCTTCGGCTATCGGCTGTACGAGCCCTTCCCCCATTCCATATGCAGTTAGAAATTTCAGTATCCGTGTTTCTACGGCCTTGTGCCTAAATAAACCAACGTTACATCAAAGCTAGACCTGTGCCCGGTTATCCCTGTTTCATCCATAAAGAATTTTACCCGTATATTCTTCGTTGCCGGATCAACCGCATTGATACCTGATGGGTCAAGCACTGCGGAACGCCCGGAGGAAGAAGGCTGGCCATAATAGTTAGTAACTGATATTACTTTATTGGTAGCCGGATCGAATGCCATGATCAAACCAAACTTACTGTAAAAAGTTGCATTGGTGATACCGCCACCGGTATTTCCTATAACGATACCGGGGAAACTGAGGTCATTTGAAACCAGGCTGTCAGTAGCAGCGCCGCT
Organism: uncultured Chitinophagaceae bacterium; assembly: GCA_937996595.1. Taxonomy (GTDB): domain Bacteria; phylum Bacteroidota; class Bacteroidia; order Chitinophagales; family Chitinophagaceae; genus Ferruginibacter. The sequence goes on along the minus strand of CALKVC010000036.1, from coordinate 1,374 downwards.
GGTTTGTAACGTATATTCATAGCTGTTATCCTTCCATACAAAAGCTGTATTTGAATGATCTGTCATGGTTCCTTCCATACGATACCGGCCATCCCATTGATTTCTATCAGAAGATATGGCATCATCCTTCTTTTTTTTACAAGCGCCGATAGTAATAACTAATACGGATAATAACAATAGATTTTTTAGTTGCATAACAACATTTTTTTTCAGGTAAATGGGAATCGGAAACCTGGTAAAAATATCAAGCAGTACGCCTTTTACAAATACTCCATTTGGATTATATTCTTTTTTAAGTTGATGTATGTATTTGACAGGCGGATGAGATCCCGGAATGCCGGCCCTGTTTTATTCAACTTTTATTGTATTTTCATTACCGGCATACGGGCTTCAAATACCCATATTGCGTTAATACAGGATTTTAGCTAAATATTTCAACTTGGATACAGCTTTTTAATTAGCTTTACAGTGTTCTTTATTCGTAACTCAAAAACGCATAATGAAAAAATATATTTTCATTGCACTTATCGCTGTCGGATGCAAAAAAGCAAGTACTACAAATAACGATCAGCCTATTCCGGATAAAATTTCAGGATATATTCAAAAAGGGCCTTTTGTTGCGGGAAGCAGTTTAACCCTTTTTGAATTAGACAATCAATTTACAGCCACCGGCCGGGTATTTAATACCCAGGTAAGTGATAACAAGGGCCGTTTTGAATTTAATACTACAAGCCTTAATTCAAGATATTGCATATTAAAAGCAGATGGTTATTATTTTAATGAAGACCAGGCTTTTATTTCCAACTCACCGCTTACCTTATATGCATTATGTGATATTGGAGACACGGCAGTAAACATAAATGTAAATGTTCTTACTCATCTTATAAAACCCCGCATAGAGCACCTGGTTCAGAATGGCAGCAGCTTTCCCATTGCAAAAAAACAAGCCCAGGCAGAATTGTTGCAGGTTTTTGGACTGACTAAACCGGATATAATATCGTTTGAAAATCTTGACATCACAAAACCGGGTAACGATAACGCATTACTCCTTGCAATTTCCCTGATATTACAAGGCACCAATTATTCAGTGCCCTGGGGAAATTTTGATGGAAGCTTTTCAGAAAGACTGACCAATATTGCCAACGACATTAAAACCGATGGAATATTAAATAACGATGAATTGCTATACTGGCTGATGAATAATTCCTTTTTAATTAATGAATCTGCTGTTCACAATAATTTAAGCAACAGGTATAGTCAATTCGGTCAAACAATTGCTAACCTGGATGTTCGTAAATATATTGACTCTTTTATAACCAGGACATCACTTCATTTAGATGGGCATTCAATATATTTTCCTGACAAGGTATATGA
>CALKVC010000035.1 GCA_937996595.1 uncultured Chitinophagaceae bacterium | reverse complement strand
CATAAATATACCTGATCATGAACCTGAACCTCTCCGGAAAAACCGCCATCGTATGTGGAAGCACACAAGGCCTGGGATATGCCAGTGCCGCAGAACTGGCTTTGCTGGGCGCCAATATTGTTCTTGTTGCCCGCAATGCAGATAAACTGGCTGCCGCCGTTAAAACGCTGGATACCAGCAAGGGGCAACAACATGAATGGCTGCAGGCCGATTTTTCCAATCCGGAAAATGTAAAGACAGCAATTACTTCATTTACTGAGCAGAAAAAAACAGCAGAAATACTGGTGAACAATACCGGTGGCCCTGCCGGAGGCACAGCACTCAACGCAGGTACAGATGAATTCCTGCAGGCATTCAACAGCCACCTTATCTGTAACCATATATTGGTACAGGCCTTGGTTCCCGGTATGAAAGCGGCGGGCTATGGCAGAATTATCAATATCATTTCCACTTCCGTAAAACAACCCATCGCCGGGCTGGGCGTTAGCAATACTATTCGTGCGGCAGTGGCTAACTGGGCAAAAACACTGGCTACCGAACTGGGGCCTTCGGGCATAACGGTGAACAACGTATTACCCGGGTTCACTAAAACGGTAAGGGCCGATTATGTAATTCAAAAAAAAGTGGCCGAATCCGGGAAATCAGAAGCGGAAGTGATGAAAGCATTGGTGGCTGAAATTCCTGCAGGCCGTATTGGTAACCCGGAAGAATTTGGTGCTGCGGTGGCATTTCTCTGCTCACCGGCCGCAGCCTATATCAATGGTATCAACCTTCCGGTAGACGGCGGAAGGCTGGGATGTTTATAAAACATTAACATGTAATCATGTAATTTTGCAGCATGAAAAATATTTTCAAATCAATACCTGTTGCCTTATTGGCAATCTTTTATTTGAGTTGCCAGGCTCAAAATAACACTAACCTGAATGCAACTGAGTTTGAAACTGCCATCCAAAACAAAGAGGGCATCCAACTGCTGGATGTGCGCACACCCGGAGAATATAAATCTGGCCATATTGCCAATGCATTGCTGGCCGACTGGAACGATAAGGAGGAATTTAACAGGCGAATAGCATTCATTGACAAGAAAAAGCCATTATATATTTACTGCCTTGCCGGTGGGAGGAGCGCTGCTGCCGCTGCCAAACTCAGAAGCATGGGATACGAACAGGTATATGAATTAAAAGGCGGTACCAACGCCTGGAAAGCTGCCGGCAAACCACTGGAAGGCAAATCAACCGCAAAACAGATGAGCCTGTATGAGTTTAACCAAACCATTGCCGGATCAAAAACCGTACTGGTAGATTTTGGTGCTGAATGGTGCCCGCCCTGTAAGACCATGGAACCGGTGATACAATCACTCAAAAGCAAATTGGAAGGGAAATTCACGCTGGTTAATGTAGATGGCGGCAATGATGAGGAAATCCTTCAGCACTATAAAGTAACCCAACTACCTGTATTTATCATATTCAAAAACGGGAAACAGGTTTGGCGAAAAGACGGTGTGGTATCGGAGAAGGAGATTGAGGAATGGTTATTATAGTTTGAGGTTTGAGGTTTGAGGTTTGAAGTTTGAGGTTTGAAATGTTTACTTTATAATGCTGATTTGTTGCATTGCTATTTAATTTATTTATCCATTTAGCCTGGCTTTTACAAAATCGCTCACGAGGTAACTGATAAGCTTACCCGTAGTATCGTCTCTCCTTCCGTCTGATAACTGGCAGGCACCTTCCACAATATGCAGGTATGCCACTTTTGAATCGGTTGCCGTAAATTGTATGAATTGCCTGGCTTGCAACACGCTGATGCCTGCCGGAGTGGCTGCACTGCTCAATACGTGTTCAATGGCATCCAGGTCGAGGTCGATGCCGGTATATGTATCTTCCGTAAAACCTCCTGCATGGGCCACCGCCTGGGTGAAATTCAATTTTTCATGAATAAAGATATCTTCATAGGTGGTATACCAAACAAAAGGGTTATCCCGAAATTCCATTAATACATTTTGGGCCAGATAATTCTCGTGCAGGCCAATCACTGCGTATTTACCCAGGTAGCCGTCTTCTTCCGCATAACTGAATGCATTGCCACTATGCCTTCCTTCCAATGGCCTGAAATCGGCCTGGGCATCCAGGTTGATACAGTTAACCTGTGCCAGCGGAATCACCTGCGCTTTAAACAACCCTTTTGCCACTGCTTTTATTATCGGGTATGAATTGTTATGCCCGCCACCAATAACAATGGGTATTTTTTTTGCCGCTGCTATGGCTTTTATGATATGCTCAACCTCTTCATCAATGATGTTCACTGCATGCCGGTATGCATCAATCAGTTCGTCTTTCTTATATGCATTATTTTCTACGAGGTATTTGATGTCCCCGAAATCAAAATGGCCAAGCAACAGCATTTCATCTCCCAACAGGTAATCGTTGCTTTGAATATTAAGGAACGCATTGAGAAATGGAAGCCAGCTGGTGTCGGCGCCCCCCATGCCCAGGTTCGCTTTTACACCAATATCTTCCGGAATGCCTACCAATACATATTTGGCAGGCGACTGATGCAAAACTTCAGGCCATTCGCCACCCGGTTCCAGGTGCCTGATACGTTCGCCTAACTTTGTTTCAAAACGGCGTACTTTGGTCAGCGACAGGATATCTTCCTTGCTGTAAAATTTAAAATGCTTCATGACGGGAAGATAGGTAAAATACCGCTCACTTATTCCTTTCGGTTAACCTGCTGCCAGTACTTATCAGAAGGTACAATCCCGGGTAAACCATTGCGGCTATCGTGGTTTTATTTACTTCCCATGCAATGTGTACCTTTACACTTATACAATTGACTGATGCTGTGCAGTGTAAAAAAAAATGATGTAACGGGTATTACCGGACTGGTAGCCTGCGGTGGAAAAAGCAGCCGCATGGGGCGAGACAAAAGCCTGCTTGTTTACCGGCAACAACCGGAAGTTTCCAGGTTCTATCAGATGCTTGAAAAACATTGTAACCAGGTATTTGTTTCCTGCAACGAAGAACAGGTGGCTGCCTTCGCTGATCGTTATGAAACCCTACCCGACCTGCCCTATCTTAGCGGATGCGGCCCGATGGCTGGCCTGCTTACCGCTTACAACAACTTACCCGGGCACAATTTCTTATTCATTGGCTGCGATTACCCATACCTGCACCCGGATGAACTGGAACGATTCATAACATTCGTTTCCCCGGAAAACAGTCCTGCCGCCTTTTACAATGTAAACGAAAATATGTACGAACCTTTGCTGGCTTATTATCCTGCAGAAGCCTGCAACCGGATAACGGAAATGCATAAATGCAATCAATTGTCGTTACAATATTTTTTAGTGGAGAACAATGCACGGAAATATTTACCGGCTGATGAAATATGCATAACCAGTGCGGATACCTATGCCGACTATATGAAGGCAAAAATGTATTTTGCAACTGATGCAATGAAGCAGTAATAAAAAAAATAATGGGCCAGACAGAACAAATACAAATCCTGAAAGTAATTGAAAGAAGGGCTATTTCCGTAAACGACCAGGTGGCGGTAGAAGAACCGCTGGAGGTTCAACTGACATACAGTACTGCTACTGGCCGGATTCAAAAGCCGGTTGCTGTAACCATGCGTACACCGGGGCATGACAGGGAACTGGCTGCGGGTTTCCTGTTTACGGAAGGGATCATCCGGCAGCATTCTGATATTGAAGACATCAGGCATGTTCCGGCAGATGAGAACAGGATACTGGTTACTTTACAAGAAAACATCCTGCCCAACCTGCATAAAGCTGAGCGGAATTTTTATACTACTTCCAGTTGCGGTATATGCGGGAAAGCCAGTATAGACGCCATCAGTAATGAATGGAACAATTACCCTGCACAGGAATTTACGGCAGTGCCTGCAAGTTTACTGTACAGCCTGCTTGAATCAGCTAAACAATCGCAATCTGTATTTGAAGCCACTGGTGGGTTACATGCAAGTACGATTTTTAATAAGGACGGATCGTATTTTCTGCAAAGGGAAGATGTTGGCAGGCATAATGCGCTTGACAAACTGGTTGGTTTTGCATTATTAAGCAACCGCTTACCGTTAGGCCATTGCATCTTATTACTGAGCGGCAGGGCCAGTTTTGAACTTTTACAAAAAGCTGCTATGGCTGGTATACAAATCGTGCTGGCATTGGGCGCTCCTTCCAGCCTGGCAGTGGAAATGGCGAAGGATGCCGGTATCACGCTGGTAGGATTCCTCAAGCATGACCGGTTTAATATATATTCCGGTCATCAGCGGATTCAAACTGACAGTTAAGGGATATGAAGGATTATATTCAGCATTTAAAATATCAGCACTATGAAATTGCGTATCAAAGGAAATTCAATCAGGCTGCGTTTAACCAAAACCGATGTGGCCACACTGGCAAATAACGGCTATTTAGAAGAGCAGACAAATTTTGTTCAGGCAGCATTAACCTATGCATTAACAAGCAATAATGCCATCCGGGAAATGACTGCTTCCTTTATTGACAATAAGGTTTTGGTAGAGGTACCCGGAAGTGATATTAAAGCCTGGCCCAATAACGACATCATAGGATTTGAAGCAACCATGCCGCTTCCTGGTGGTAATTCTTTATTTATATTAATTGAAAAGGATTTTGCTTGCCTGGATCATACCAATGAAGACCAAAGTGACAATTACGAAAATCCTAACAAAGTCTGCTGATCATAAAATGAAACACTTTACCTGAATAACAGGTTAGCTTATCAAACCCCGATCTTTTCATTCACTATTTTAAGGATTTCAGTTTCCAGTGCAATGGTTTTAGCTTCTGTTTCCTTGCCTTTTGCTATCAATTCATCTACAAATTGTTTGTCTTCATAACCGGTTGCATTGATACGTACGTTCATAAATGCGCCCATCACAGCTGCCCTGGCACAAAGGGCGCCTACGCCGGCATCAGAAACTGAATTTGGATTGCCGGTTTCAGCCATTGCCTTAATAACCTGCATACTTTCAAAAGAAACCTGCATCACTTTAGCCGGAATTTCAATGGCATACCGGGTGGCATCCTGGATGGCTTTCTGCCGAATGGATTTTTCTGTTTCAGAAGATTTTGGCAGTGCAAAAGCTTCCATGATCTGGTTAAATGCACGGGTATCTGCATCAACCAGTTTAACCAGTTCATTTTTATACTGTTCCCCTTTTTCGGCCCAGTTACTGAATTCTTCCCAGCGTTCATCCCAGCCTTTTTTATGCGAAGACAGGTTGGCAACCATGGTGGCCAGGGAAATGCCGAGGGCGCCCACATAGGCAGAAATAGAACCCCCGCCCGGTGCCGGGCTTTCACTGGCTGTTTCATCAGCAAAATCAGAAAGTGTCATCTGTACAAGCCGGCTGTCAGATTTATTGGCCAGCATATATTCAATAATCCGTTCTTCCGGTTTAAAAGGCCCCAGTTCATCCAAACCCATAGATTTGATGGCAATCTTAATGAGTTCTTTTTCACTTACCCCGGTGCTTCGCTGCTGTTTCCTTAAAAAATATTTCCCTGCATCCGTCATGGCTTTCAAAGGAATAAGGCCGACCAGTTCGCTACCGGTAACGCGTATCCCCCGTTCAACGGCCTTTTTACAGGCTTCATCAAATGCGATATGTACAGGTGTAATATTAATATTGGTGAGGTTGATGGAAATCTGCGCTATGCCATATTCTTCAATGAACCATCCGATGGCTTTCACGGCTTTCAGGCTTCCCGGGATATTTATTGGTTTGCCGTTTTCATCATTCACCACTTTTCCATTCACCCTTTTCACCCTGCCGGCTTCCCGGATATCGAATGCAACTGCATTGGCCCTGCGGGTGCTGGTTGTATTCAGGTTTACATTATACGCCACCAGGAAATCGCGTGCACCAATAACGGTGGCTCCGCGTTTGGCATCAAAAACAGCCGGCCCGAAATCGGGTTTCCATTCAGGCTGCAGTATCTTTTTGGCAAAGCCTTCATACTCACCGGCACGGATAACCGAAAGATTGCTCCTGCTCTTATCGGGCTGTGCGGCTTCATACAGGTAAACGGGCAATTGCAGCTCTTCCCCCACCCGCTGTGCCAGTTGCCGGGCAAAAGCGGCCGTTTCTTCCATACTAATATTTGCAATGGGAATCAGGGGGCATACATCGGTAGCCCCCATGCGTGGGTGTTCGCCTTTATGTTTGCTCATGTCTATTAGCTCACCGGCCTTTTTTATGGCCCTGAATGCAGCTTCCACCACGGCAGCCGGTTCGCCAACCATGGTTACCACGGTACGGTTGGTGGCTTTTCCGGGATCAACATTCAGCAGTCTTACACCTTCTACAGATTCTATCTGCGCTGTTACCTGGTTGATGATATTCAGATCATTCCCTTCGGAAAAATTGGGAACGCATTCAATTAATTGCTGCATATATATTTATTTTTCTTTCCCGGCAAAGATGCAACGGAAACATGAACTCTGAAAAGATTTTCTTCCATAAGTTAAACAAAATAGCAGGCCATGCTATTATTTCAGTATATTGTAATTCATCCTGATCCCTTGTTGCAAAGCAGCTCCATCCTATAAATGGCCGGTTAAATCCCTCCAGTTTCCTTAAAATATTCAACTTCATGAAAAAATACTACATCTTCAGCTTGCTGTTTGCTGTTATATCAACGGCTTCCACGGCACAAACTTATTTAAAAGGCAGGCAGGTATTGAGTATCGCTGATCCGGCCCGTTCTAACAGGCAGGTAAACACCGAAATTTATTACCCGGCTGATATCAGCGGGAATAATGTACCAATAGCAGCCGGAACAGATAAGTTTCCGGTAGTTGTATTCGGACATGGTTTTGTAATTCCTGTATCATCCTATGCCTGGCTGGCCGATTCACTGGTAAAATACGGATACATCGTAGCCATGCCAACCACAGAAGGCAGCCTCGCTCCCTCACATGATAATTTTGGGAAAGACCTTGCATTTTTATGCAGTGCCATTATATCATTTGACAATAACAGCAGTTCATTTTTATACCGGCGGGTGAGGAATAAATCGGCTGTTGCCGGGCACTCCATGGGTGGTGGCGCCAGTTTCCTGGCCGCTGCGGGTAATTCGCCTGCCGACGTGGTATTTAATTTTGCAGCAGCAGAAACCAACCCATCGGCAACTGCAGCCGCTGCTTTAACCCTGAAACCGGCACTGTTATTTGGAGGCAGCAATGATTGCATAGTACCCCCTACTGTTCAACAGGCAATGTATGGCAATGTGAATAATACATGTAAAACATTCATAAACATTACCAGTGCCCTGCATTGCCAGTTTGCCAATAACAACGGCACCTGTGTATTCGGCCAATTAACAACCGGATGCAATAGTTCCGGAATAACGCCAGCCATTGTTTATAATAAAATAACTGAATTACTGCTGCCTTTTCTTGATTATTACCTCAAGGGCATCTGCCTGCGTGGTGAAGCTTTTCTTGCAGCATATACCAATATGACCGGTGTTACCAAGCAAAGTACCTGCACCGGATTCCCATCCTGCGGTGTACTTCCGGTTAACCTGCTTCACTTTAAGGGGAAAGTGTCTGGTAACAACACCCTCATAAACTGGCAGGTATCCACTGAATACAACCTCTTGCATTATTCATTGGAAAAAAGTTATGACGGGGTTCAGTTTAAACCATTAAAAAAAGAATTGCCCCGTGGGGATAACAGTGCATACCAGGTAACGGACTTCTACCCTTTTCCGGGACATTCATTCTACCGGTTAAGGATAACCGACAAAGACGGGAGTTACAGCTATTCTGAAACCATCAAGTTAAAAACCGGGGAGCACGATGTTGCCGTTACCGCTTTATATCCAAACCCCGCAGGCAGTAACCTGAATATTGAATTATACAGCAATAGGGATAAAAATGTACGGTATATAGTAATGGATTTGCCGGGGAAACAAATTTTATCCGGAAACCGGAACCTTGCCCGGGGAAATACTATTTTCGCATTAGGTATCGGGGCCCTGTCACCAGGCACTTATATGGTAAAAATCACTGACGATGCTGGCAGTACGATCAGGACGGTTCAATTCATTAAAGGCTAACGATAAAAACATCAGATAAACACACCGTTCATCATCACTTTGTCTACCAGGTTGGTTCCAAAAGCGTATGGCATATAAGCAAGGGAAGGAACCGGTTTGATAAATAACAGGTTTGCTTTTTTGCCGGTGCTGATGCTTCCTGCCATATCTTCTACCCCCATCGCATACGCGCCATTGATTGTTGCTGCATTGATGGCTTCTTCCGGTAACATCTTCATCTGGATGCAACTCATAGATACCACCAGGTTCATATTGCCGCTGGGCGATGAACCGGGATTATAATCACTGGCCAGCGCAATCGCACACCCGGCATCTATCAATTGCCTGGCAGGCTGAAAAGGCATGCGTAGAAAAAATGCAGCCGTTGGCAACAATGTACCGATCGTATTTGATGTTGACAGAACGGAAATATCCTGTTCTGTCATGGTTTCCAGGTGGTCTGCCGAAACCGCTCCCAGTTTTACGGCAGTTTCCAAACCACCAATGCTGTTCAACTGGTTAATATGCAGCTTGGGTCTTAACCCAAGTGCTGCTCCAGCCTTACAGATCCTTTCCATTTCCTGCGGGGAGAAAAACCCGGTTTCACAAAAGACATCAATATAATCTGCCAGTTTTTCTGCTGCTATAACCGGCAACATCTCTTCAATGATCTGTTGGATATACCCTTCATGGTTTTCCTTAAATGCCCGGGGATAGGTATGTGCGCCCAGGAATGTAGACCTGATGATCATATCGGATTGTTCTTTCAATCTTTTTATCACCCTAAGCATTTTCAACTCACCGGCTACCGATAAGCCATACCCGCTTTTTATCTCGATGGCACCGGTACCCAGCCTGTTAATTTCCTGCAACCGTTTCCATGATTGCTGAAACAATTCCTCTTCGGAGCAGGCATTTAATTTTTCTGAGGAATTGAGGATGCCACCGCCCCTGGCAGCAATCTCTGCATAGCTAAGCCCCCTGATCTTGTCAACAAACTCGTTTTCCCTGCTACCGGCAAATACGATATGTGTATGGCTGTCGCACCAGCAGGGCATTACAAACTGCCCTTCGGCATCTATCACCGCTTTGGGCATCTGAGGCACTTTCAATTCAAGTTCATACATGGCGCCGTATGCAGCAATGATGCCGTCTTCAACCAGCAGGAATGCATTTTCAATGACAGGCAGTTCCGCCAGTTCTTTCCCCCGGAGCAAGGTAAACGTTTCGCGGGTATTGATGAGTTGCTTAATATTTGTAATGAGTGTTGTCATCCTGTTGTACCTGGTTTTTACCTGAGTTATAATTTTTCCCAAACGGAATTACAAAATGTTTCCAGGCCCGGATCGCGGGCTCCCATTAAAAGCAGTACACAATCGCCTGTAAGATGAGGTTTTATATGCTTCAGCAATTCGTTCCTGTCCTCAACAAAAAATGCATTTTTGCCATACGCTTTAATCCCTTCCACCAGGTCGTTGGCGGAAATGTCTTTTACGGCTGTTCCCCCGGCATAAAAAATCTCGCTCATCCATATTTCATCATCAGGCCTTAACACATTTACAAACTCATGTATGAAATCATTCTTAAGAAAACGGGTAGGCCCATAGCCATGAGGCTGAAACCAGGCTACTACTTTTGGTGCAATATGCTGGCAGGCGGCAATGGATGCGGCACATTTCACCGGGTTATGGGCATAATCATCAATTACATACACGCCGTTTTTTCTCCCGAGCAACTGGTGACGCCGGTATATCCCTTCATAATGCTGCAAAGCATCTGAACAGGTTTGCAGGCTTACGCCCAACTGGCAGGCAACCGTTACTGCTGCCAGCGCATTTTCCATATTATGCCTGCCCACGGTGTTTAATAAAAATGATACCTGGTTTATTGCAAATCTTATTTGTAGCCCTGTCTGCCGGAATCCCGTTGCCATGTAACCGGCAGGCTGGTTTTCATCAATTGAAAAATCATGAGCAATATCTGAAGAAAGTTGCCTGGCCAGGGCATTGGATTGGTTAACCACAAAAAGTTCCCGCGTATTCGCTTTAAACCGGCCGAAGATATCCATCAGTTCAGCAATTTCCTGGTGATCCTTATCCACATTGAGCAACAGGCCCACTTCTGGTGTATACTGAACAATGCTGCCATCGCTTTCGTCCGCTTCAATCACCAGCCAGTCGCCCTTCCCCACTTTTGCATTGCCGATCATTCCTTCTTTTATGATACTCACCAGCCCGGCACCGCTGATGATGCTGGGTTCCATACCAGCTTTTTCCAGTATATGATACAGCATGGCGCTGCTGGTGCTTTTGCCGGAAGTGCCGCCAACTGCTACCGTTTTTTTACTCCGGGCGATGAGTGCCAGCAGCTCGCTCCGCTTCATAACGGGAATGGATAACTGCTTTGCTTTCTGTACTTCAGGAACGGTATCTTCAATAGCTGTTGACACCACTACCAGTTCGGTTTCACCGGTGATGCCCTCGCCATTCTGTTCAAAACAGCTGATACCGGCTGCTTCCAGTTTCTCTCGTGTATCGTTGTACACGCCCGGTTTAAAATAACGGTCGCTGCCGCCCACTTGCTTTCCTGTACCAGAGAGGTATTGGGCGATAGCGCTCATTCCTGTTCCGGCCACCCCTATGAAGAAAACCCTGTTAAAATCATTCACCGATGATATCATTGCTCCCAATTTATATTATACAACAGGCAAATGCTGCCTGAAAACCAGTTGCTAATTTACAGGTAATTCAATTGCATATATGATTCGTTAACTTTTTTAATTGATATCCGGGGAGCCTGACTTTATCCGGCCATATAGTACCAGGGATTGCAACCGCACGAATTACCCTTACCTTAACATTATAATTAAAAACCTTTTGGTTTATTTGATGTTTAAAGAGTATAAAAAGGTATATCATCATGAAATCAGCCATGGCCATCATTCTTGCATTATTTATTTGTGTATCCTGCGCACGTACCCAGAACAACCCGGTAAAAATACCGCTGGCGGAAAAGGCAGCTCCAACTTCCAATGAAGCAGTTGCCACATTTGCCCAGGGATGTTTCTGGCATACCGAGATCGTTTTTCAGAGCCTCGCAGGGGTAAGGGATGCTGTTTCAGGTTATTCCGGTGGCAAAACAGCCAATCCGACCTATGAATCCGTAAGTACCGGTTTAACCGGGCATGCAGAATGTGTACAGGTATATTATGATCCCAGTAAGATATCATTTAAAACCCTGGTTGAAGCGTATTTTGCCAGTATGGACCCTACTACATTAAACAGGCAGGGAAACGATGAAGGTACCGAGTACAGGTCCATTGCATTTTACCGTACCATGGAAGAAAAGCAGGTGATACTGGCGGAAATCAGCAGGCTGGAATCAATAAAAAAATACAAATCAAAGATTGTTACACAGGTTATTCCTTTCAGCAGGTTTTACCCGGCTGAACCATACCACCAGGAATATATATACAATAATCCGGAAAATTCGTATGTGCAGCATGTGTCAATTCCCGACTTCCTGAAATTCAAAAAAGAATTCAAAGGGAATTTTAAAAAGTAATTGATGAGGGCAAATTATTTGTTAAATGCCTTATCCATTTCCTTTCCTGCAAAATAACCAACTATAGCCCCTGCAACAGCGCCGGCTACCAGTCCGATTATTGAACCTCCTGCAGCAAACCAGGCTATACCCAGGGCCAGCACTACACAAACTGTTATTGCCAGGGGCACGGTGCTTTTCTTTTCTTTGGCATGCGGGATGTAATCAATATGCTCATGCTTTTGTGACTTTCTTTTTTTTGATTGTGGCATGATGTGTTTATTTTATTTTAATGTATCAGCTAACCTTTTCCAGTTCTTTCAGGTAATCGTATTGCAGGTCTTCATGCATGGCCATTATCTCTTTCCTTATTTTCTTAAGCTGGCCTGCATACAAATTTACCAAAGCCGTGCTTTTTTCAATTGGAATGGCTGCTTCCTTTATTTTCATGCAGAAATAAGTGAGTAATTCTACGCCGGTTTGCGGTTGTTCGCTGTATTTTGCATACCTGTTTATGATGCGCAATATCTTGCGCAGTGATTTTTTTACAAAATACAGGCTGTCGTGGTTTATCTCCTCAAAATATCCGTCAATAACCGACTTCACTGCCTGTATATACCCCATTTCATCGCCGGCTTCAAATAACAGGTATGTAAGCAGTTCCTTATTTTCCTTTTTGAACCTGGCCAGCCTGAGAATAAGCGGAACCAGTTCATGCGATGGCATATATTCAAGGGTTGACCTGATCTCTTTAGCCGTTGCCGTTTTCATGGTTGAAAATTACATCATTTATGGAAGCAGGCTCGCAATAAATTTATCAACTTTTAAAAACTATCTTTAAATGTAAATTGCGTTTATGAAGGTTAAAAAGAAAATGCCCTCACCCATCACCATTCTCATGGTGGTTATCATCATTGCTGCACTGGCAACCATTGTAATACCTGCTGGGCAATATGACCGCTTATCATATACAGAGGGCAACCATTTTACATATACTGCTAGCGATTCCACATTCAACGTACCCCTCAGCCAGCAAACCCTTGACAGCCTTGGCATAAAAATTTCGCTCGACAAATTCACCGGTGGCGCCATTCGGAAACCCGTTTCCGTTCCCGGCACTTACAAACCGATACCTTCAAACAGGCAGGGTTTTATTGAGGTATTGCAGGCACCCATCAGGGGCATTTATGAATCCATCGATATTGTTTTTTTTATACTTGTAATTGGCGGGTTCATGCAGGTATTCAACACATCCGGAGCCATGGTTAAAGGGTTAAGGTCGCTTGCCATCAGCATGAAAGGCAGGGAAACATGGCTTATCATCATACTTACATTCCTCTTTTCCTTTGCCGGTTCTTCATACGGAATGGCCGAAGAAGCGCTTGTGTTTTACCCGGTAATCGTTCCATTGTTCCTGGCGGCCGGATACGACCTGCTGGTACCGCTGGCCGTTATCTATTTAGGGACTAACCTGGGCACCTTATCCTCATTTACAAACCCGTTCTCCACCATCATCGCATCCAATGCAGCCGGTGTTAACTGGACAGACGGACTGTATGAACGCATTATCATGTTCGCCATAACCACGGCAGTTAGTATCTGGTATATTGTGCGGTATGCATTAAAAGTTAAAGCAAACCCGGAAGCATCACTGGTTTACAGAACAGATGGCCCCGTTGTTTCACCATACCCTTTAATTGACACAGAACATGCAAATGACAACAGGCTGGGCCTTAAAAACAGTTTATTGTTATGGCTGTTCCTGTTTACCTTCCTTGGTATGATTGCCGGTGTGGTGCTGCTGGACTGGTGGCTGCTTGAAATGACAAGCCTTTTCCTGGCATCCAGTATCCTGCTGGGGATCATATTGCGATTGAAAGAATCAGATTTTATCAGCCAGTTCATTGCCGGTGCCGAGAGTTTACTTAGTGTAGCCATTATCGTTGGTGTAGCCAGGGGAGTAACTTTTATTCTCAATGAAGGCCATATAAGCGATTCCATCCTGTTCTATTCGGCCAAACTGGCCGGCAGCCTTCCCCCTGTCTTATTTATTGTGGTATTGTTATGCCTGTACATGGTTTTTACCCTCTTTATCGCTTCATCGTCGGGAATGGCTGTGCTTACCATGCCGATCATGGGCGCTTTGGCTGTACTGGTAAATGTTCCGGGTAGGGAAATCGTAAACGCTTACCTGTTCGGTATGGGTTTAATGGGTTTAATAACGCCAACCGGGTTGATTTTACCTTCCCTGGCTCTGGTTCATGTGAGTTTTAAGGCCTGGTGGCGGTTCATATACCCGCTGCTTATCATACTGTTCATCATTTGTGCCATTTGCCTGTCTGTCGGGATATTTTTCAACTGATTAACAGGTTTGTTTTTGTTACACAAATGAAAAATCCTTCTTTCGAAGGACAGATAATGCTAAAACGGGAAAAAGCGACATTCAGGCAAAACTGCCCCGGCGGTTAGCTATCTCTTCCCTGTTACCGGAATGGCTGCCGTTATTTTCATGTACCGGGAAACTTACCTGGATATTACGTATATCATCTTCAGAAATAACATCGTTTATGTCGAGCAGGTGCCTGTCAATCTTGTTCCTGGTAGCTTTGTCATTAAAAATATCAATTGGTTTGTAAAAAAAACCATGTTCATTATATGTAACCTTGTTGTCCATAATGACGATTAAGGGGGAAAAGTTACGACGAAATGTACTCATTGAGCGAAGCCTAATGTTATCAAATCATTAACTTATGGCGCCTTGAAACAGACATAGCAGGAAATGTTATATTAAATGAAAAACTAATTTGTATTTCGGTCAGGCGCCGGCAGACTTAATATAATTATCCAGGTGGCTGATAACCTGTTGCTGCCGGATGATGGTTTCCTTCACCACATCAGTAATAGATATGATATTGATGAATGTACCATTGTCAAATACAGGAAGATAGCGTATCTGGCTATCGTTCATCAGGCCCATGCAATGCTCAACAGTATCATCCGGGCTTATATGCGGTAAATCCCCTGTCATGATCTCACTCACTTTAGTATCAGCTGAGTTTTTTCCCTGCAGCACTACTTTTCTTGAATAGTCACGTTCTGTAACAATGCCGAGGTATTGCCCGTTATCAATGACCAATACGGAACCGATATTGTTTGAAGCCATCAGTCTTAACGCTTCAATTACATTGGTTTGCGGAAGAACTGAAACTGTTTTTCCGCCTTTACGGGCAAGTATATCTGAAACCTTACTCATAATTATTTACTTTTTACGTGAAAAAATGTTTATCGCAAGGCCCTGAGAACTTATGTAATAAAATTGAAAAGCCTGTTTAATTCAATGATTTTGAAATTTTTCCGATCATTGATCCATTGTAATATACCTGCATGGTATAATTTCCCTTCATGAATTTTTCACTGTTGATGCTGAAGAGTAATTTCTTGGGCTCTCCTTTAGTATAATCGAACCGCAGTTTGCAGGAATATATCTTCCTGCCCTCTAGTGTTTCAAAAGTGCCTGATTCCCAGGTTGATTTTTGAAGCACAGAACCATCCGGCTGCTGAATGATAATGAACACTTCTGCCACATTATTAACCGCATGATTATTTTTTACGACAAAAGAACCGATGAATTTGTCCGTCTCCATCGCCTGGTAAGTTTCCAGTTCTTTATTGTCGGTAACGGTGAAAGCCGAAAGCCGCAGGTCGAAAGCCTGGAAGACATTTTCTGTTCCCAAGTTTTTATCCGGCGCAACCTTTATTTCCTGCTTATTTTCAAAAGAAACCGGCCTGGCATTTTGTTCAGGCAATTTATTTTCAGCAGAAAGCTGTTTCAGCATAGCATACAGCCGTTTATTTTCCTGTTCCACTTCATTATTCCTTCCCATCAGTTCATTTATTTTTTTCTGCAGTTCAGTTATCTTTTGCCTGGCCAGTCCCAGATCGGCATCATTATCCTTGCCTTTAAGGATATCGCTTATCTCTGTCTTTAACAGAAAAAATTCGTTTAGCCGTTCCTGTAATGGTGTCTGAATGGAACTGGCGAAATTCATGGTTGAATCAAAGCGCTTATCAAGCTGTTTGATGGTAGCTATGAATATTTTCTGAAGCGAATCCCTGGTTGCATTGGCCGCATCCCTGGCTGCTTTTGCAATGGCAGCCGAGTCGCCTTTTACCGTACGGGATGTCTGGGCCTTTTCCCTGGTGCCATAATACTCATTATAGCCCCATGTACAAAGTATTACAAACGACATCAGGAATAATAGCAGAGAAACAATAAGCAATAAAGAGGATCTGTTTTCTCTCATAATCAGCTGTAATTACGTTCCGTTCAGGGGCCCGGTATCAATTGGAAACCGTTTGTCCCGATTTAGAGATCGTTTGGTCAACATAGGCAGATATCCAGCCTACCTGCCCGTTCTTTACCAGGTAAAATTGTTTTTTCTCATAAACGCCTTCAAACTGACGCATGATTTTAAGAAGTAACCCTGTACCGGCCAGTAAAGACCGCTGATCGAAAACGCTGTTTACCCTTTTCACCTCTTTCGCAATGGCCGCTTTATTCAATGAAGGGTCATTCAGCGGTATAATGATTTCCGTATCTGACAGGGAATTGTAATTGCGCATGATTCGGTCGTAAAATTTCTCCACTTCCTGATAGGTAACCGGTATAACGGGATTTTCAATCAGTTCGGGACTGATCAATACAGCCACCGACCAGGCGATGCCGCCACTGAAAGCGATATTATCGCTCATGTTATATGCACCGCTGAGGTTTACGGCATAAATCACTTCATCATTGGCTGAACCGGCCAGTACGCGGTATAACTGCTTGTTGAAATTATACATCGTCTGGTCGTCATCCATTCTTTTTTCCGCAGCATTGGCTGTGCTTTTCGTACCCCAGCTTAACTGAAACAGTTTGAAATCGCTGGTATTGCCATTGGGGAAATATCCGCCCTTCGTGTTACCGCTACCGATATCTATCAGGAATGTATTATACCTTCTTGACTCCGGCACAATGCCAAGATGCGAAAGCCTTGCTTCCTGCAATACATCCACCACTTCCACCATCCTGCCCGGTTCCCCTATCCTGCTCCTGAAGTCATCTATCAGTTTCTGAATCCAGTTTGTCTTATTCACTTTTTCCGCCTGCACTTTTACGCCACTGCTAACTACGGTGAATATCCTGCCAGAACTGATGCGGTAATCATTCAGGGCATTATTGAATAACCCGGTAAGCCCTTTTAAGGTTTCATTGTATGTATGATCGGTAAAAGAAATAAAATCGGTATTGACGGAGCTGTCTTTCAGGATATTGAATTCAAGGTTCTTCTGGCTATTCCTGCTTACTTCTACCAGGCTCATTTTCACCCCTTTTGACCCCACTTCAATGCCGGCATAAATATCAGATTTCTTATATTTTAATTTGAAATTATTCTGAGCAAATGACCGGGAAGGAATCAATACAAAAATACTCCACGTGAAGATGAACAGCTTCAGGCTAACTTTACACATTGTGTTTTAACGGTTTATTATTTAAAAGTACATAAAATAAACAGGGGCTTCCGCAGAGCCGGCTTATTGTGTAAAAAATGTGATAAAAGATACTTTTTTTACACGTTGCAATCAAGCTTAAGTATACTGCACAAAAAAACGAAATAATGCCCGGATATTATGAAAGCAGTTTAGTAATACTGCTGATCAAACCTTTTTTGTCGTAAACCTGCATGATGTATTTTCCTTTGGGAAAATTGGCGGCATTGATTGAGAAAACGAGTTTCTGTGTTTCGCCCCTTGTTATATCGAACCGCAACCGGCAGGAATACACTTTTTTCCCTTCAGGGCTGTAGAAAGTACCGGATTCCCAGGTAGATTTCTGCATCAGCTTTCCATCGGGCTGCATGATGATGATATACAATTCCCCGGTTTTGTCGGGAAAGCTGTTCCTGTTAATATTTATTTCGCCTACAAACTTATCTGTGAGAAATGCCTGGTGTGTCTCAAGTTCTTTGTTGTCTGTAACGGTAAAAGCCAGCAGGTTCATTGATTCTACGGCAAGAGAACCGGCAACAGGCTTATTTGATGTTACGGGTATAGTTGTTTTTGTTTTACCTGTATTGGTTTCAGGTTCAGGACGGGTGTTTTTAACAACCGCCTGTTTCGTTTGCATTGCAGAAACTGTTTCCTGCCTGTTTATAACAGATTTATCTTCGTAAACAACCGGCCATGTTTTAGCCGTCTGATCCTGGCCGAGCCTGTTTTCGGAAAGTTTTTTCAAAACAGCCAGTAATCTTGCATTCTCCTTTTCCACATCACTGTTGGCATCAGATAACCTGTTAATCTTTTGTTCCAGTTCATAAATTTTCTGGTTTGCCAGTTTCAGATCGGTGTCACCTGATTTATTTTTCAGCAACAGTTCAATTTCCGCTTTTAGCCTCTTAATTTCCCCCGCTTCTGCATTGGATACGGAAGAATGGTGTGTTTTTTCTACCGGGAGCTCATTGAACGGCTGTTGCCCGGTGCCGGTGATTTCTTTTCCCTGATGCTGCTTAATTCCCGGGGATGCCTTTTTTCCGGAATCATGTGATTCATGCAATCCTTCCTGTTCAGCGCTTTGAATGACGTTCACCGGTTTAAGCTCAATCAATTCACCTGTGTATGGATCTGCAGGTTTAAAGAAAGCCCTGTATGCCCAGTTGCCCATAACGCCAAGGGATAATAGCAGTAATACGCCTGAAATGATGACCAGGGGCCTGTACCGTACGTTTTTCATAATTGTATGGTTGAGTTAGTATATGCTTAATTACTGATTGGCAACGGCCTGTTTCACATAAGCAGAAATCCATCCAACCTGCCCGTTTTTAACCAGGTAGAAATCTTTTTTCTCATAGATGCCTTCAAACTGGCGCATTATCTTTAGCAATAAACCTGTACCGGCCAGGAGTGATTTCTGCTCGAATACCTTATGCACACGGGCCACTTCATTTGCTATCAGTTGCTTATCAAGGAATGGGTCATTCATCTGGCTGCCGATTGCGTTCACCGAAAGGGAACTGTAATCTTCATAGATCCGTTTATAAAAATTTTCCACTTCAGCATAGGTTACAGGAATAACCGGATTTTCAATCAGTTCGGGGTTAATCAGCGTAGCCACAGACCAGGCAATACCTCCGCTGAAAACGATATTGTCGTTAATATTGTAAGCATCACTGGCATTTACAGCATATATGATTTCATCGGAAGCAGAACCCGCCAGCACGCGGTATAACTGTTTCCTGTAATTGTCAACTGACTGATCGCCATCCAGTTTTTTTTCTACGGCATTGGCCACACTTTTTGTTCCCCATGTTAACTGGAACAATTTAAAATGGGCCGTATTGTTATCATCCGGAAAGAAGCCTCCTTTTGTATTGCCGCTGCCTATATCAATAAGAAATGTATTGTACCGTTTACCATCCGGTACAATACCCATGTGAGAAAGCATGGCTTCCTGGGTAACATTTACTATATCTACTACTTTTTCCGGTTCATTTATGGCATACCGGAAAGAATCAGAGAGGGATTTCAGCATGTTCAACTGTCCGCTTTTTTCGGCTTGTATATGAACGCCGCTGCTGATAACAGTAAATATTTTCTCACCCGGAATTGAATACTGTATTAGCGCTTCATTATACAACCCGGTAAGGCCTTTAAGGGTTGCTAAAAAAGATGACCGTGTAAAAGAGATGAAATCGGTGTTAACGGCGCTGTCTTTCAAAACACGTAATGACTGGTCTTGCAGCCCGTTCGAAGATATCTCCACAATACT
Organism: uncultured Chitinophagaceae bacterium; assembly: GCA_937996595.1. Classification (GTDB taxonomy): domain Bacteria; phylum Bacteroidota; class Bacteroidia; order Chitinophagales; family Chitinophagaceae; genus Ferruginibacter. The sequence continues at coordinate 23,316 of CALKVC010000035.1, read as the reverse complement.
CATTTTCACCCCTTTTGACCCAACTTCAATGCCTGCAAACACTTTGGGTTCTTTATACGCGGGCTTGTTAGCGGTTTGGGATATGGCCATTTGCAAGCCTGCAATAAAAAAACAGCATACCAGGTAAGCAGGTTTAAAGGATAGATGCATCATAATGAGCCAGTGATTTTTTAGTAAATAAATAGAAAACCTGTTTTCTTATGTAAAGCAGCTGGTTTTAATTTCAGCAGATCGTTAGAGGAAGATTTCATTTGATACAGGAATTGGAAACCGTAAAATTACATTATAAATTTTACGTACTTTCACTCAAAACCAGGTAGTGGATTATTTGGGTATAACTTTGAAAATGGCCTAAGGAAGCAAGCTTACACTTATACCTGGAGCAGGCCGGTTTTATATAAAGTATTCATGGGTTTGTTATCCCAGAAAAGCTCAAAATCTGTTAAACCTGCCGATTCATAATCTGCCTGTACCTGTTGCCTGGTAAGCGTTACGGGGTTGTTTATCTTTATCTTATCAAATAATCCGGTTAGCCATTGCCCATGCTTCACCGGTACCTGTATTTGCATATTTCCGGTTGCTGTATAAAAAACAAGGGACATCATTTCACGCTGGTTTCCCTTTTTTGATTGGGTAAAAATTGATGTTTCAGGATCCTGTCCTAACCAGATAATCCTGCTGCCCGGGTTTGTATTTTGCAGCTCTGTTTCTTCCAGGGCCTCACGGATGAACTGATCAGGAACAGTAGTACGCGGCACTTTAAAATCGAACCATTTGGAGAGCCCGTCTTCCAGGCAAAGGCCATGCATATAATTGTACAACGATTTTTTTAAGCCAAAACCAAATGATTCATGGTCTGCTCCGGCCGGATCAATATGTACGATATCATTATTGGCGAAAGTTCCCGTTACCTCCGTTAGCTTCTGAACGCCGTATTTTGCCGGGTTAAGCCCAACCGGGCTGTGCGCTGTCATGGTAAACAAATGCCAGTAAGCCGATTGCATGATACCCAGCCTGAACATCTGCCGAACCATTTCCAGCGAATCAATGGTTTCCTGTGCGGTTTGGGTGGGAAAGCCGTACATCAGGTATGCATGAACCATGATACCTGCTTCGGTAAAATTCCGGTTTACTTTTGCCACCTGCGATACCGTGATGCCTTTGTCTATCAGTTTCAGCAACCTGTCTGAAGCCACTTCCAAACCGCCCGAAACGGCAATACAACCGGAAGCCTTCAGTAGCAGGCAGAGTTGGAGGGTGAAGCTTTTTTCAAACCTTACATTCGTCCACCAGGTAACGACCAGTTTACGCCTGATTATTTCGATGGCCAATGCTCGCATCAGCGCCGGCGGTGCCGCTTCATCTACAAAATGGAAACCGGTTTCCCCTGTCTGAGCAACCAGTTCTTCCATCCGGTTGCACAACAAGTTTGCCGCAACCGGTTCATACAGGCTTATATAACTGAGCGAAATATCGCAAAATGTACATTTCCCCCAATAGCACCCATGCGCCATTGTTAGTTTGTTCCACCTCCCGTCATTCCACAGGCGGTGCATGGGGTTAGCCAGTTCCAGCGTTGAAATATATTTATCCGGCAACAGGTTTCCATAATCGGGTGTTCCCGCCTCCTCCAGCCTGTAATCTTTTATGTTACTGCAATCATAGTACACTACCCTGCCATCTTCCGCGATGAATGTCCGTTTCAATTCTGCCGTAGTACAACGGCCCTGTATAAGCGCAACCAATTGTTCCATCGGGGCTTCCCCGTCGTCCAGTGTGATGAAATCGACACATTCAAAAACGCGGATGTCTGTTAGCGACCTAAGTTCCGTATTGGGAAAACCTCCGCCCATGGCCACTTTCACTTCAGGATAGTTTTCTTTAAGCCACCTGCCTGCCCTCAGGGCGGCGTACAGGTTTCCCGGGAATGGAACCGAAAACGCCACCAGTTGCGGTTGTACGGTATTCATATGCCGGCTGAGGCGTTGCAGCAGGATGGTATCAACAAAGGAATGTTGCTCTTGCAGCTTTTCATAAATGGCATCAAATGTTGAAGCCGACCTGGCTATCTTTTCTGCATAGCGGCTGAATCCAAATTGCGGGTCAACACATTCTTTAACCAGGTCTGATATATCTTCCAGGAACAGGGTTGCCAGGTGTTTGGCCTTATCGTGTATGCCCAGCGAACCAAAGGCCCAGGCCAGGTCGTCGAGCTGGGCAAACCTGGAAGCTTCCGGAAGTGTGCCCCGTTTACCGATAAGATGTGCCAGCGTTGGCTTACTGCCCTGCAGGAACTGTATAACGGGATTGATGAAACGAAGATATTCATGCTGCAATGCCATCATCCGCCGGGCATTGGAAGATATTCCTTCCTTATGTTTTTCGGTAATGAAGGCAAAAATCTTTTCCAGGCCATCATTACAAAACATTTCAAGGATCACTTCAATACCCAAATCGCATTGAAAAGATGAGATGTTCCTGGTTTGCAAAAACCCCTTCAGGTACGCAGTGGCAGGATATGGGGTGTTCAATTGCGTAAACGGGGGCGTAATCAATAATACAGTTGCATTCAAATGTATCGTGTTTTACATGATTGTATGTTAAAGCGATCATGGTATGCCCGGTGAAATAAAGCCAATACCGGTAAAGCAATTTTAGAGCAGGATCACTTTTTCCATTACATCTCCCGCCCGTATATCGTCTATCACATCCAAACCGTCAATAATTTTACCAAAGCAGGTGTGCCTGCCATCAAGGTGTTGTACGCCCTGCCTGTTATGGCAAATAAAGAATTGCGAACCGCCGGTATTGGGGCCACGGTGAGCCATTGACATCACACCACGATCATGATATTGTTTGGGTGCGCTTGTTTCGCAATTGATGGTATAACCGGGGCCACCGGTGCCGGTGCCGTTCGGACAACCGCCCTGTATCATAAAATCGGGTATTACCCGGTGAAAGCTAAGCCCGTTATAGAATCCTTCAGCAACCAGCTTTTTAAAATTGTTAACTGCAATGGGAGTTGCATCGTCATAAAGTTCAAATGTCATCACACCTTTGTTGCTGTGAATCTCGCCCCGCGTTAAAGTTGTATCACTCATATGTTTTCAGCTTATTTTTTTGCGAAACTATGACATAATGGTGAATTGCTGTAAAAGACCGTTGTGCCGGAAAGGAACAGTGATTGAATACTGAAAAAATAAATCATGAAGCTATATCCTACATGACATCATTTCTCCGATACACCGGTCTCTTTCCATTGTACAAATATATTAATGATACTGTCGCTCAGTTTTTCATGTTTCATTGGCATAAAGCCCGGATCGCCCGGGTTTCTTTTTATACGTGCAATGATGTCGGTTATGCTGGATTTAGCCGATTCGTATGTATCCAGTGCTTTTTTAAAACCTTTTGGTGGTATATGGCAGGGAGAACAATGTGCCATGATGAGTGGTTGTACATTAGTAATATAACTAATCCTGACCGCAGTTTCAGTTACAGTTGCTTTTTTTGATGAGGTACAAAACTGCAACATGGAGATAAATGCCAGCAGCAGTAGAAAGGAGATTTTTTTCATAACAGAACTTATTTTATCAATAAAAAAGAGAGGTATCCACAGATACGGGTTGAAGATAATATTAAGTTTCAATAATCTGATACATCTAAAACAGGAAACATATAATTCACAGGTTGGGTTGGAAATAAGAAAGCCTTCCGGTTAATCCGAAAGGCTTATGTAAATTTTTTTAGGTTATAGTCAGGGCCTGATATCTACTTTAAATGCGAGGCTGAAATAGGAGTAAGCATTAACGTGCTGGCCATTATTATTAAAATGCCATTCCTGCCCGGCACTGAATGGCGGATGTTTGGCGCTACCGGCTGCTTCACCAACCCCTATGAAAGAATCCCGGCTTTCCAGTTTAAAACCATAGGTCTCCCCTTTGTTCAGTTGCAGGGATGGTATGTTAAATGACAGCCATTTTCCGCCATCAGACTGTTTACATTCCAAACTGGCAGAACTTAGGGCTGGCCCCCAGGTTTGTTTCCCTGCATCAAAACTGTGAATGGTCATCATAACATTGCCCGGTTTGGTTACAATATTGCTATACACTTCTATGGTCTCCACTTTGCCGCCTGCATTGGCTACAAATGTTTGTCCCCGGCCGGTTTCCTTATTGTCTTTGGGGTGATGGCCAATCCAGCTTGTTGCATTGTTGGTAATCTGTTCTACAGCAGCATGTGCCGTATGTGCGGTGTTCTTGTTCATAGTATTGATTTTAATGTTAACTTTAAGAGCAGTTGGTATCGGCAGGTATGTGTGATGTTAGTAACTGATTTTTGTGGTTTTTATTGTGTGGGAAAAGACGGTTAATAAACTTTTAACAGATGTACATCTTAATGTACTACCAACCGGCCAAATCCTGAACCTGTAATTACTAAATAATATACGAATGAATAAGTTGCTGAGGGCGCTTGTAGCAGGCTATGGCGCCAAAAAACTAGGTGGCGGCTGCTTTAGTACCATTTTGATTTTTATCATACTCTATTATGCACTGGGCCAATGTAACTGAATTTGAAAATTTGAATGTATTTCCGGAAAACATAATAGCGTCTGACATCTAGTAAATGATAAAATAAAATATCGTTGTGCCGGTCATAAATTGAATAAGTTTCCTATTTTCACACAAATTATCTGTATGAAAATTTTTGTTGCCGGCCTTCCCTATGATCTGGATGATGCGGAACTGGAAGAAATATTTGAAAAATTCGGAACAATCACTTCTGCCCGTGTAGCCATGGATAAGGAAACCGGAAAAAGCAAGGGTTTTGGCTTTGTAGATATGCCTAACAGCGACGAAGCCAAGGATGCCATTGAAAGCCTGAATGATATGTCACTTGGTAAAAAACCCCTTGTTGTTAAACCTGCTGAAGAAAGGGCACCATCTTCCGGTGGATTCAAACCCGGCGGCGGCGGCCCAAATCGTGGCGGCTTTAACAGGGGTGGTTATGACAGGAACAGGTAATTGAGATTTTTGCTTATTTTTTAAATCCCCCTTTCCTTTTACTTATTTCAACAAGGTTTAGTTTCAATGAAACCTTGTATGTATCCTCGTGTACAGAACTGCTACGTACGGCTCATTTTACCTAAAATGGCATATTTTTTGCTTAATGTTGATACTTACTTATACAACCTGAACCACCTTACTCCTGTTTTGTTTTCCGGCATTTGACCATAAATACCCAATCAGGGAATTAACTCAATGTCCGCAATCCGTTTGCTTTCCGGGATTGATAATTACCAGAATGCTGGTGAACGGATTTTTAAAGCTGACAGCTACCAGCATCCAAGCAATATTGTTTTATAAGAATACCGTACCATGCATAACTATCCTTTGGTGAAAATTACCCCCCGGCAAATTGACAATGAAGGCACCCTGACCATTACCAGTGATACGCAGGCATTTGCAGCACAGGTTTACCGGATTACAGATGAATCTGAACGGGTAATCAGGCAGGGATCAATCACGCCTGGTTTATGCGAATTAAAACTGTTTATTGTTGGGTTCAAGGCAGGTAATTACCAGGTTATTATCGGCAATGAATCGCTACGGTTTACCGTTACTTAACGTTTGTTAGTATTGCCCGATTCTTTTCTTTAAAACCGCTAATCCTTTTTGTAATTTCTTTGTTAACAAATGGTTATTAAGGTTATTTCATCTGTTTTCTCAGGTATTCAACAGCCATGAGTCTATCTTTGCATATTACCTGAATCACTTACCTAAACCTTGTTTAATACATTACATCATGAAAAAGTACTTATTATCAGCCATGTTACTGATGGCTTTGAACAATGCCAGCAGCCAGTCTTTCATGAATGGCATTGGTGTTCACCTTTTGGGAAACAGCAATACCATTGGTGGATCCAATGACATCGGATTCGGTGTAGGCGTAATATATTCACCCCGTTTTAATTTTCTTGAAAAGGAAAAATTTTCGGTATCCGTGGGAGTTCCCTTAACGCTGGGTTTCACTATTTCTGCCTCCAATACAGAAGACTTTTATTCAGATTACCAGAATGCTTCGGTAGGATTGATTGTTAATGCCCCCGTAATGGTGAATATCAATATGGGCAGGGGTTCTTCTAAAGAAAACAGGGATAAATTCGGGTATTTTGCCGGTGCCGGCTTTGGATACCAGTATGGCATATTTGCATCTGATATTTATGACCCTATCGGGAATAAATACATTGAAGATTATTCAACCAGTACTTTTGGCCCGGCCGCCAATGCTGGTGTGCGGTTCGGTATTGGCAGGAAAAGTAAAAACCTGGAACTCCGGCTTTCTTATATGCAGGCTTTAAAAAAGGCCGATATATTGCCTGCTTATTATTCTAAAAAACCTTCCATGTTCGGTTTTGCCGTACTGTTCAATTTCTGATTACTCAAAAAATAGTTTATTGCAAAGCCCCCTTTATCCGGCCGGGGGCTTTCATATTACCTGCTCTATCCTGTTCAGCAATTTCCATTCAGGTTCAAGGATGCTCATTTCAATCATACTCCACCATTTGCCGTTATTCCATAATATATCCCTTGACAAGCCTTCCATGGTAAATCCACATTTTTTATAACAATTAAGGGCTGCCGGGTTATTGTCATATAATCCCAGCCCCATGCGGTGCAGCTCCAATTCTTCAAAACCTACTTTCAGTGCAGCCCTGATCATTTCGGTGCAATAGCCTTTTCCCCTTTCGCTTTCTGCCAGGAAAACCCTGCTGATACGGGCCGACCTGTTCTTCCAGCTGATGCCGCCAATAGAAATATGTCCAACCGTTTGCCCGGTGCTGTCTTCAACCACTTTGTAAACAAAAGCATCAGACTCGCCAACCACATTGGTATCTTCAATATACCAGTCAAGGCTATCCGCAGTTAACGGAAAACTGAACAATGCGCCGCTCCAGGTGGTCATTATGTCTTCATCGCTGATCCATTCTATCAGTTGACCGTAATCGCTTTCCAGGAATTTTTCCAGTTTAATCATACCCAGCGGAAATTTAAGATGACATCATAGTTTACCAGCCTGTTTTTGTGAATCAATTTTCAATTGAATGCATCATTTTTCAACCCATATCACAGAATCCCCGGTTCCATAATTGTTCTGCTCCCATAACGGGTTTGTAGGATCCAGGGTCCATTTTCCATCAACAACAAATTTATACAGATGCTTACCCCTGGTGAGATGCAGGCTGAACTCCCAGCCAGCATCCTTCTTTTTCATAAAAGTATGATCGGGGCTAAAACCATTGAAATCACCAGACAGCATCACTTTTTTGGCATCAGCATATCCTGCCAGTTTGAAGGTATGATTGGGTTCCAGCACCAGGTATGAATTCATATTGCCGTTTCTGTTTACCAGAACCGGGTTGTCGGGGTCTGTAATCTCCTTTCCGTCTACAATAAACCTGTATTCATAATTACCGGGGCCCAAAGCATATGAAAACTCCCAGCAATCGCCCGACCTTTTCATATACAATTCATCTTTGCGCCAGTAATTAAATGTTCCGGTAAGTAACACTGTACGGGCATTTTCATAACCTTTCAATGAAAACTGGAATGGTTTGCCCAGGTGGATGACAGAATTAAATTCATTGAATTCATTGGGAAAACGGTCGGGGTTCCCCGGGTCTGTCTTCCAATCGCCATCCACTACATATTTATACGTATGTGTTCCGTTGGCCAGGTATGCCGGTAACTCCCACCCTGTTTCGGTACGTTTCATGAGGGTTTCCCGTGGTTTCCAGTTATTGAAGCTTCCGGCCAGGAAGACCTTTTTTGCATTTGTAAATGTATCCAGTTTGAACAGGTAGTTCGTTTTATAATACACCGAGTTGGTATTCCCTTCTCCGTCGTTTTCCCGCAGGTAATTGTCGTCGTCCAATATCCATTTCCCATCAACGATAAACTTGTACCAGTATTTTCCGGGCATCAATGTAACATTTGCAATCCAGCCACTATCAGCCTTATTCATTGCAATAGCTCCCGGTTCCCAGTTTGTAAAACTACCGGCAAGCAATACCCGCTGTCCGTTCAGGTTACCGGGCAGAAAGAAGGTTACTACTGAGTCGTTAACTGCAAAACCGTCTTTTTTCTTAAAGCGGTTATAACCAAATACCTGGCCGTTATCCACGGAAGGGAACTGTGCCGATATGCTGTGGTCCCTGGCAGTAAATATGATCTTATCGGCTACGTTAACCAGGTCTTCGGAGCTGATCAACTGCTTGCTCAGGGCCAGCATGTTTTCTGTATTCAACACAATCTGCCAGCCCATCCTATTCAATGAATCAGGGTTGCCGCTTTTCAGCAGGTACTTAAGTGACAGGTCTTTCAAATCAAAATGTTCAATAAAGCTGTCGAGGTCCTTTTCACTGATATCTTTTTTTAGCTCGATATACATATTCCCGTCTTTCACCTTACAAACCTGTGCATCGGTACATAATGGAAACAGTATGCATAAAACGGCACATACAGCCATGCTGAAATATTTCCCCAATCCTGATATATCCGTCTTCATTTCCATATATACATCCTTCGTTTTACAAAGTTAAACCCAATTTTGTGCATAGAAAGGAAATCAAATCCTAAAATCCCATCCGTACACGAAACATATGATAAACAAGATTTTTCCAGGTTTGTTATCACTACCGGTAAAGAAGCAATACTGGTATTGCCGATCTTCATATTAGAAAGGTTTCCATAAAAGGCTTCCGTTTTTTTATCATGTGCCCCACGCAGGATTACTTTACGGCCGATCTCTACATTATCGAACACAGAATTTGGCAGCCGGCTGTCGAGCAGGTTTGTTTCCGCCCCGCAATCGATGATGAACCTGAGTTTTTTCCCTGCGATCTCCAGTTTGGTGATGATCTTGTTTTCAATAATATCGATGGGTAATTCGCTGTATGCCGATGTATCCTGCAGCATATCACTTTTATAGGTTTTTGCTTCTTTCTTTTTAACCAGGTGCAGATACAGCAGGTTTTTCTCATAATCTATGATCATTTCAAACTGCCTGAAAAGCTGTAACCCAAGCAGCCCCAAAATCTTCACTCCCTTGCTGTTTTCAATCTGCCCCAGGTTTGCCAGGTCGGCTTCCACCTTATGGTACCTGATATTTCCGAATGCAAACTGGTTGATATGAACCTGAATACGGCCACTAACGGAACCGGATATCCCCGAATTTTCTGTATCGGAACTGGTTATGGCCGGATAGCTCCTGAAATAAGTAAGGTTAAGCACCAGGTTAGGGGCACCGGTATCTAAGATAAAATTACCAACTGTGGAATCGGCCCTGCCCGGTACCAATATCAGGTTTCCCGCCCTGGTAAACGGGATAACACTGGTTGAATCGCTGGAAACGATCGGGTCGAAAAACAACTGGATATCAAAGCCGGGAACAGGTAATGAATCAACAGGTGTTGCGCCGGTTTCAGCTACCGGGATAGCATGCGATATATTGTACTGCAGCATAGCTGCAGCAATAAAAATAAAAATACCATATATCTTACTGCTGAACGGCAAGTTTATACCTGTTGGTTATGCTGTAAATATACAGTTATGTGAAAATCATTCTAAACCGTTGCCGTATCTATGTTGCCTGTTATAATTTTTAATGATAATTTGAAAGATGTGCCTATTTTCCCTTATTGCAACCATATAAACAGCCATACGGGAATCATCCCTACCAGTCCGCCGGCAATACCTGCAATGGCATCCAAATGTTCAGCATGTCCTTTACCGGATATGTACGAGAAAAGTTCAAACCCGTAGCAAATTACCAGCAACAGCACAAAAGACATCGCTGTTGCATGTATCAATGATACCGGAAACGTAAACAACCCGGTTAACATCAAAACGGCACCCAATGGTATCCCCACATAAAAATGCTTCCATTTATCAGGCCCCCATTTACCTGGTTTCATAAAAAATGAATTATACGCTTATGTTCAAATGTAACCCTAATAAGAAAAAAAAACCGGCATCTAACCGGGTTTTTAGTGTTTAAGGGTAAGGATTAAAAACTTAGACCAATCCCTATTTTCATCATACGGTTGTAGGCATCTACCTTTTTCCCGGCATCAATTTTAGATAAGCCATGGTCGTATGATGCCTTCAGGTTTATCCCATTGCTGAACTGGTATCCGATGCCGCCGGTTATACCTGCATCCCAGTGATTGAACTGAGATGTTACCGGTATCTTATAACTAAGCACATTAAAACCTAATGCGCCGGCAGAAACGGTAAGGTTGGAATGAACCAGGTACGACAATTGCGGCCCGGCAAATACCTGTAACCCTCCAAAATTTGCCTTTAGTAATACGGGCAGTTCCAGGTAATTCAACTGAAGCTGCGCCCTGGCATTTATTCCCAGTACATCAATGCCTTTCACATTCAGTGAACCTTTTAACTGGTAACCCTTCTGTGAATAGTTGATTCCGGGCTCTATGGCAATGCCTTTTGCAAGCGGTATACCAACATAAGCGCCGGTATAAAACCCTGTACGACTGCCGGTACTAACATAATCTCCGGCAACGTCAATAACATCTTCCAGGCTTTCCAATGCTTCGCCCCGTATATCTGCAGAGGAAACACCGGCATGAAACCCATAATACATGTTTGATTGTGCGCTTACGGCAGTTGACAATACCGCCGCAGTGATTAACAGGATATTTTTTTTCATAATTGTTCGGGAACCGGTTTTTACAGCCGCCCGGATGATGAGAAATAAATAAACCGCCGAAGATTAATGTACACTGCATAAGTTTTTGTTAAAGCACAAAACACCTGTTTCCCATCACAGGGCATATATAACTATAACGCATATACGCATATCATCATTTAACAGGATGCCTTTAAACGCCGGCATATACTTACGGTCTGAACCTTTTATACCGAAGCTTAACACATGCTGCATGAAATCCGGAATAAATTTGATAACATTGTAAAAACTAAAATCATGAACAGAAACAGGTTAATCCTATTCTCAACTGCCGGCATCCTGCTGGTTTCCTTATTCGTTTCCACATCCTGTAATACCATTGCCAGGGCAGCTGCCAAATACTGGACTAATAAGCAGATCAGGGAATTTATCGGGAAGTGTGAAGACAAATCGAGCATCATCCTTGGGAGTGAAAATGCCAAAAAATATTGTGATTGCGCTGTAGATGTGGTAGCTGAAAAATACAGGAATTATGAAGATGTAAAAAAAGCTTCCCTTACGGATGTACTTAAAATTGCCAGGGATTGCAAATAACCGGGCCTGTAAGCATTTCATGATCCGTAACATGCAAAAAATCATTTTGCATCAACCGTTTTTATCAGGATATTGCAGGCTGAATATTTTGTATGATAAAAGTTGCCATGATACCGGCGCGCTATGCCGCAACACGCTTCCCGGCAAAACTGATGCAGATGCTTGGCCAAAAAACGGTGATCAGGCATACGTATGACAATACGGTAGGCACGGGGCTGTTTACCGATGTTTATGTAGTAACAGACAGCCCTGTCATACTTGATGAGATCTCTTCACATGGTGGAAAAGCCATCATGAGCCGCAAAGAACATGAAAGCGGCAGCGACCGGATTGCCGAAGCCATCGCAGACATGGATGTTGATATTGTTGTGAATGTTCAGGGCGATGAACCATTTGTACAAAAAGCCCCCCTTGAAAAATTGCTGGATGCTTTTACAGATGAAAATGTTAAAGTAGCCTCGCTGATGCAGGTACTAACGGAAGAACAGTTCATACATGACCCCAATTATGTAAAAGTAGCCGTTGACAAATATTTCAATTCCCTTTTATTCAGCCGCAGCCCGATACCATACCACCGCGATAAACAGGTAGCGGTAACCTATTATGAACATATCGGTGTGTACGGTTTTCGCAAAAAGGCATTGATGGATTTTACCAACTGGCCGATGACAGCACTTGAATCTGCAGAAAAAATAGAATGCCTCCGTTACCTTGAGAACGGCATTCCACTGAAGATGATCGTTACGGAATATATGGGTGTGGAAATTGATACACAGGAAGACCTGGAACGTGCTGCCAGGTACCTGGAAAACATCAGCAGGTAACCAGTTATATATTTCATGAAAATTTTTATTCCAGATCAATTAATAACAGTTTATGAGTCACAGAAATTTCAAGATGATCGGATATGTGGTTTTCGGCCGCGGTTCCTTTAACCAGTTGGATGATATCATTATGCCCCACCGGAAACCGGGAGCTCCGATGATTTTCCTGGTAGATCATTATTTTGAAGGAAAGGCTTTGCCCGGCCGTATACCATTACGCGGCAACGACAAGATCATATTTGTGGATGTAACTTATGAACCAAAGACCACTTATGTTGATAAACTGGCCAATGAGCTGAAATCAGATTTTGGCACAGTGAGCGGTATCATCGGAATTGGTGGCGGGTCGGCGATGGACCTGGCCAAGGCCGTTTCGCTGATGATGAACAACCCGGGCAGCAGCGCCGATTACCAGGGCTGGGACCTCGTAAAACAACCGGGTGTTTATAAAGTTGGTATCCCTACCCTGAGCGGCACCGGAGCAGAAGTGAGCCGGACAACCGTTCTAACCGGGCCTGAAAAAAAGCTGGGCATGAATTCCGATTTCACCCCGTTTGACCAGATCGTGCTTGACCCGGAACTGACAGCCAATGCGCCTGCCAACCAGCGGTTTTATACCGGTATGGATTGTTATATACATTGCATTGAGAGCCTCACCGGCACTTTCCTGAATGAATTCAGTAAAAGTTACGGTGAAAAAGCGCTTGAGCTTTGCCGTGAGGTATTTGTGAACAAAACAACCTGGGATGATGAATGCGACGACAAGCTGATGATGGCTTCTTATGCCGGTGGCATGAGCATCGCCTATTCACAGGTGGGGGTAGCCCATGCCGTTAGTTACGGGCTCAGTTACCTGCTGGGAACCAAACACGGGATTGGTAACTGCATCGTTTTTGACAAACTGGAAGCATTTTACCCGGAAGGTGTGAAAGAATTCAAACATATGGTTGAAAAAAACCGTATTGATATCCCGCAGAACATATGCGCCGGCCTTACCGACGCCCAGTTTGATACCATGATCAATGTTTCACTTGGCATGAAACCATTATGGGAAAATGCATTGGGCAAAGGCTGGGAATCGGTTATGACCCGCGAGCGGTTACGGAAACTGTATGAACAGCTATAAACGATGGTTACTACCTGCTTTTAGCTTTTAACCCGGGCCATTAACAGGTCATACGGAAGCAGCCTGTTTATCCATCACTTCTTTAATAATATCAAGCATCTGCATACCTTTTGCCTGTACTTGTTCTTCAGTCCATAACAACCCGATGGCTGTAGAAACGCAGCGGCTCATGATGGCATCGCTGGCGCTGAAATCCTTATTGGCATGATGCATCACAGCAGCTTTATGGTCGGGATGCAATGCATTGAGCGTAACAGCATTTTTCAGGTGATCCCATTTCCGGATATAATGCCAGTTATTATCAAACCAATAGAAATTGCCCGCCAGTACGCCCCTATCCTTCATGGTGGCCACTACTGCTTTGGTAGCTTCTGCTGCAGGCAGGAACCAGCTGAGGAAAGTACAACTATCGCCATTTTCATCCGGGATTTTCCTGAATGTAATGCCCGGGGCCTGGCTGAGTATCTTTTTCAGTGCGGTGTGGTTCTTCTTTTGAATCTGCAGGAACATGTCCAGTTTTCGTATCTGCGCAAGCCCAACTGCAGCATGTAATTCACTTAACCTGAAATTATATCCTATAAAAGGATGCAGGTCTGCTCCCCTGTCAGCACCTTTATGGTCATGCCCGTGGTCGCTGTATCCGTCACAGGAAATATGGACATCTTCCCTGTTTGTCATCACCACACCGGCCTCGGCACAGGTGATCGTCTTAACAAAATCGAAACTGAATGTACCCGCATCGCCGATGGTTCCCAGCATCTTTCCATTATAGGTGCCACCAATGCTCTGGCAGGCATCTTCCAGCAACAACAGGTTATGTTCTTTACAAATAGCCTGTAACGCACCCAGGTTGGCCATACTGCCACACATATGCACCGGCATGATGCATTTGGTTTTGGGGGTGATGGCATTTTTAACTGCTACCGGGTCAAGGGTAAGTGTTTCATCTATATCAACAAATACCGGAATGGCGCCCACACTGAGAACAGCTTCAAAACTGGCTACAAAAGTGAATGAAGGCAGTATCACTTCATCTCCGTATCCAATACCAAGTGCACCCATAGCCGTTGTTAGCGCAGCGGTACCGCTACTTACCAACATGGCATGGCTGCAACCGAACTTGTTGCAGATGGCTGATTCCAGTTCTTTGGCCTTCCAGATGCCCTTTCTTGGCCCGTCGAAGCCATAGCGCATCAGGATTCCGGTTTCCAGTACATCAGTTACTTCCCTGCGTTCCTCGTTTCCAAAAAATTCATACCCGGGCATATAATATTCATTTATGAGATTACAAATGAGCTCAAAGATAAAAAACACAATCAGATGTATGAAATATAAGTGAGCGGCGGTAATAACCGCTTGCTAATGCCCGGTTTCCGTTCATAGAATAATAAATGAAGGTATTTTACATATCCTTATTTTTGGTTCACAGCATACATTTAAAATCATACATCATGCAAAAAATCTTCATTGGAACAATGATCATGGCAGGTTTATACTCCTGCAATGAAAGTAAAGAAACTGAACAACCACCTTTAAAACCCATAGAAGTGACTTATCCTGTAACTAAAAAAGACACATCTGTAAAGGATATGTATTTTGGTACGGCCGTTGCCGATCCGTACCGTTGGCTTGAAAATGACACCAGTGCAGAAACCGCAGCCTGGGTTAAAGCTCAAAATGAAGTAACGGCTAACTATTTCAAGCAGATTCCGTTCCGCGATGCTATCAGCAAACGTTATGAAACCCTGTTTAATTTTGAAAAGTTTTCTGCGCCATCCCGGGAAGGCAATTTTATCTATTACAGTAAAAACTCCGGTTTGCAAAACCAGTATGTTATGTACCGGGAACCTGTTGGTGGCGGTGAAGCAGAACTATTCCTAGACCCGAACACATTCTCTAAAGACGGAACTACTTCCCTGGCAGGTATCTCATTTACAAAGGACGGTTCCAAAGCCGCCTATAACATTTCGGAAGGTGGCAGCGACTGGCAAAAAATAATCATCATTGACGCCATCAGCAAAAAGCAGGAAGGCGATACCATGGTAAATATTAAATTCAGCGGCGCCAGCTGGAAAGGAAATGAAGGGTTTTATTACAGTACCTATGAAATGCCGAAAGATGGCAGTTTTCTTGCCGGTAAAACCGATGATCATAAGATCTATTTTCACAAACTGGGAACTGCGCAAAAAGATGACCAGTTGATATATGGCGGTTCTGGTAAAAAATTCAGGTACCTGAATGGCGGAGTAAGCGAAGACCAGAAATGGCTCGTGATCTATGGTCGAAATTCTACTTACGGCAATGATTTATATGTGCTTGACCTTACAAAACCCGGGTCAACCATTAAACAATTGGTGTCTGACATGAAAAACCAGCATACGGTGATAGATGTGGATGACCAGTTTTTTTATATTCAAACCGACCGCAACGCACCTAACGGGAAACTGGTTACTGCACCGCTTTCAACCCCGGAAGAGGCTAACTGGAAAACGTTAATAGACAGTAAACCGGAAGTACTGAATGTATCTGTAGGCGGTAATTCCATTTTTTGTTCTTACCTGAAAGATGCCATCAGCAAAGTGTACCAGTATGATAAATCGGGTAAGCAGTTGCGTGAGATTGAATTGCCAGGGCCCGGATCTGCCGGAGGTTTTTCTGCCAAGCGGGACGAAAAAGAACTGTTTTTCGATTATACCGGTTATACAGCCCCTTATACCATTTACAAACTTGATATCGCATCTGGTAAATCGGCTGTTTACAAGCAATCAAAAGTTGATTTCAAACCGGAAGATTTTGAGTCGAAGCAAATATTTTATACTTCAAAAGACGGCACTAAAATACCAATGATCATCACACATAAAAAAGGTATAAAACTGGATGGAAAGAATCCATGCCTGCTCTATGGATATGGTGGATTCGGCGCCAGCATCACACCGTTTTTCAGCACTTCCCGAATCATCCTGCTTGAAAATGGCGGCGTGTTTGCTGTTGCCAATATACGTGGTGGCGGTGAATATGGCGAGAACTGGCATGAACAAGGTATAAAAATGAAAAAGCAGAACGTATTCGATGATTTTATAGCTGCCGCATCGTACCTGGTAGATAACAAATTCACTTCACGCGATAAGCTGGCCATACAGGGAGAAAGCAATGGCGGGTTACTGGTGGGCGCTTGTATCACACAGCAACCAGGCATGTGCAAAGTGGCTTTCCCGTTTGTTGGCGTGTTAGATATGCTGCGCTACCATAAATTTACCGCCGGCGCAGGATGGGCTTATGACTACGGAACTTCTGAAGACAGCAAGGACATGTTTGTATATCTGCACCGGTATTCGCCATTGCACAATGTAAAGGATACCGCTTATCCGGCAACGATGATAGCCACGGCCGACCATGATGACCGGGTAGTACCCGCCCACTCTTTCAAATTTGCGGCAACCATGCAGGAAAAACAGAAAGGCGGAAACCCCGTCATTATCCGCATTGAAACTAAAGCCGGCCATGGCCAGGGAATGAGCACGCAACAGATCATTGCGTCTGAAACAGATAAATGGAGCTTTATGTTTTATAATATGGGCATTACTCCTTCCTATAAATAATTTCAGATACCTTATAACCCTGAAATATAAAGAGCCTGTAATATTACAGGCTCTTTTCTTGTGTTGTATTTGGTTGGTTTTGGTTTAGTTTCTTGTCATGTATTGCTCACCGTTATACATTTTAGCGGTTGTTTTCAGCTTTTCCGGCATATGGCTTTTAAATCCTGTGTTGGTAAAAAACCAGTAAGCTTCCGTGTTATCCTTTACCAGGGCGCTCATCAGTTCTTCAGTATAAGGCTGTATCATACCATTCTTACCAATCTGCAGGTAATACTCATCTACTGCAAACTGACCATTTACATATTTTTTGCTGTAAACATTCAGCCTGCCTTTGATGATCCTGATGGCAAAGCCCGGCAATGTTTCTGTAGCCACATGTGTTTTGCGGCCCGATATGAATGTACGCTGTGAAATGGCATAATGGTCCTTGTTCTGGTAGGCTTTTATGTCTGTTGCCTTGTATTTCGTTTTTCCATCTGCCAGCAGATAAGGTGTACTGACAGGGCTTGTAACCAGTTTAAGTGTTTTATATTCCTTTATGGTACCATCATTCAATTCTACAAAACAGGCTGCATTTTCATCTTTTGAAAATTGCTTTTCCGCTTTTTGCTGGGAATGTGAGATGGAACTGGTAGAACAGGCTTGAAATCCGAAAATCATGCATGCAAGCATGGCGGTTTGGTGTAAACGCTTTTTCATAGTTGTGGATTTTATCAGGGTTCAAGCTGAAAACGCTATCCTGCAACTAATATTGTATATCAAATAAAATATATTTTGGGAAATTAAAACCTGTAAAACCGTGTGATTAACCGTGATATACTCTTGACCGTACAATCTTACCCCAGTTCATTTCCAGGAATTCGGCTACCATCATATCGGGTTCGCCGGGTACAGAGCGCTTATATTCCATTACCGCCTGTTGTTCATCTGCAACCAGGTTAACCAATTGATAATGAAGGGCTGGCAATCTTTCAAATGCATCTGCCCACCAGGTGCGCAAGGCTTCTTTGCCTGAAATCCAGCCACCGGTTTCGGGTTGGCGGCTTTTTAATTTTGGGCTGTAATGAACCGCCTCTTCCGCATAGAGTGCCAGCAGGTCTTCCAGCGAATGATCATTAAAGGCATTGATCCAGTTCATAGCCAAATTCCTGTTATCAACCGGGTTACCCATACTAATATTTATTACTGTTCCTGTTAAGACTTTATTGTTAGCTATCGCTTATGATTATTCGCTGGTTATGAAATTTACGTGGTCAAAGATGGCTTCATTTATTTTTACATCGGCCTTGCAATCATAATACTTTTCACGCTGAACCAGCTTATCGTTCATATAAAAATCAACGGCAGTTTCTGACCAGGCTTTTCCAAATTGCCTGTGTTCATATAATATACCTTCTTCTTTCAGCGCGCCTTTGTATTTAATAAACTTCACTACCACCAGTTTTTCCTTGTCAATCCACAATTGGTTTGATTTGTCATCGCTGCCGGAAGCGCCAATCACATATACAGGTTTCCCTTTCCAGGTGGTTTCATGGAGTTTTTTCGTATCATACCCCATCCTGTTCAGTTTTGAAACAGCCGTATCAAAGGAATAAAAATACATGCCTCCAAGCAGAAAGGTCAGGTTATCGTCATTGTACCTTTTTGTAACCATTTTGTTCTTCCTGAAAACGAACAAGGAATCGCCCAGGTATAAAACGGCGTTCCCCGACTTCCTGTCATCAAAATCAATCCTGAATTTTTCAGGGAAAATGATGGCTTCATACCAGGTGGATGTCTTTACCAGGCTGTCGTTTTTGAAATGTTCGGTTGTTTGCGTGAAAGTGAAAGATTTGTACCAGTTACCTGCATAACGGGCATGCATTTCCTTTAATACATCCATTGCATCTTTATGGCCGGTAAAAGAACATAGCGCTGTTACAAGCAATATGGAAATAAACTTCATCATGGTCATTTTAGCTTTGTGAATAATTTAGATACAAAGTAAGGCAGAAGATTTCCATTACCATATAAATGGTATAAATGAACATATGGAAGTATGAACGGGAAATACGAAGCCCTGTCAGTTCATCAGCCCTTTGTATTGCTGGGTAACCTGCCGGATGATATAACCACTGATCCATCCAACATATGCATACTTTGGATAAATGAATTTCTTGGATGGATTGATGGTATTCACCTGTTGCACCAGTTCATCCAGGCAAATGGCGCCGGCAAGAAGCGCTTTCTGGTCATAGGTTTTCAGAACCCTGTTGATATTCTTCATGGAAGCCCTGGCGTCTTCTGCATTTGATATCAACGTGATGTCGGGTTG
This sequence comes from uncultured Chitinophagaceae bacterium, assembly GCA_937996595.1. Taxonomy (GTDB): domain Bacteria; phylum Bacteroidota; class Bacteroidia; order Chitinophagales; family Chitinophagaceae; genus Ferruginibacter. Next base: position 4,146 of record CALKVC010000035.1, on the reverse strand, counting down.
AGTAACTTTTTCATAGCTGGAAAAAACCAATCGCCTGAATTCACTGATATCGCGGCTGGTAATTTCGGTGTAATTATTATTCACGCTTTCGGGATGCATGATTGAAGCGATGGCCCAAACGATACCTCCGGAAATGTAAACGATATCCCTTGATTTAAAATCCCTTTTATTGGCAAACTCATATACCATGGCCCTGCCGAGGCTGTCTTTCCAAAGCTGTTCAGCAGTGCGGGCGTATTCATTGATGTCACCCATCGTTTTTGATTCAATAAGCCTTTGAAAAGATTTGGTTCCAAGCGGAAAAGTAACCGGTACAAATACCTTATTGGCATTAAAGTAACCACCCTTGGTGTTACCGCTGCCAACATCCAACTGGTTTGTACTAAACCTGTTTTTTTGCGGTACAATGCCCAGGAAACTTAATTCGGCTTCCTGTATGGCGGTAATATACTGTATCCTTATACTTGAATCAAGGTTTTTGGGCCTGATTATACTGGCAAAATAATCAACCTTATTATACCTGTCTAATTCCATCTTTAAACCGCTGCTGATAACGATGAAAACCCTTTTAGCCGGTACAGCATATTTGTTCTTAATTATGTTATAAAGCAATTCTATTGCATCCTGTGTTTCTTTTTCGCTTTGGTAAGAAAGAGAAGCCGCATCTGTATTGATGGCCGTATCTGCCTTTAACGTATAGTCGTATTCACGGTCTTTACTCAGTTTTACATCAATAACGGTCATTTTAATCCCTTTAGCCCCAATTTCCACACCTGCATAGAGTTCCCCTACTCCCTGGGCGCTTTTTAAGAGGCTTTCTACAATATTTGCCATTACGGTAAGTCCCTGGCTCTTATATTCCTTAATGGCCATTTCATAAGCTGCAACAGCCAGTTTCGGCTGATCTGTTTTTGTGTACAGGTTACCCAGCCCTTTATGTGCCACAGCCATGCAGTATATGTCATTGCTAACACGGGCTTTATCCAGCCCCTTTTTAAAATACTCTTCTGCTGCATCAAACTGCTGTGCTTCCATCAATGTACCGGCTGTTTCCAGCAACCGGAGCGTAGCCTGGTTTTTAATCCGCTGTGCCTGAGTTTGTAACGCAGAAAAAAATAAAACAGTTACTAATAATCTCCTTAACATAGGTAATAATTAATACGATGAATAATCAGTAAATGGCTGAATTATTTGCTGATGGGTTATCTTTTCAGGGGAAAATGGTGCTTACTTCAATAGTTTAACAGGTGTGGATTATAGGTTACTGCCGCTAAGGTAAACTTTGTATCCAAAAAAAAAGGCGTATTGGGCAACATGTGTAAAGAAAGATGAAAATGGTGGAAAAAAAAGGCATTTTTGTATCATTCCGGATATGCGGTAATCCATCCGGAATGCCGGAATGGCTCCCATTTGGTGGATGCCAGGTCTGCACCGGGATCAACCATTGGCCGGGCTGGATTACGGTTGAGTGACACCGATCCAATAGCAAATACCTGAACACCCTGATACCCTTTTTTTTCAAACCCTTTTTTTATATACTGTGCATATTGCCAGATAATATCCGGTGAAGTGGATAATGTTCGCATATGCGATAAAGAAAATATTCTGGATGGCTCAATTTTCCATGATTTTTTACTAACCGGGTCATACACTTTATAAAACAGGTTTCCACTTTTTGTACGCAGCATCATTTTCCAACTCATGCGGTAACCTTCTTCGGTCCAGAATACATTACCCGGAAACATCAAATACCTGACCGGCAACAGTAATTGGAAGAGCATATACAGGAACAGGCAACCTGTAACCAGTTTTGCCATTGCCGGTTTCATATCAAACCCATTGGCAATGGAAGGAATGATTGGTTTCTTCCTGAAAAATATCCTGTTAACCTGGTATGCGTCAAAGAAGAAAATGGTTAATGCTATAGAGAGGTAAGGAAAAATGCCCAGCTTAAATGTATACGAATTAAACAGGTGAAAACAACAGGAAATGATAAAGGCGAAGTACCTGGTCTTTTTAATGAGCAGCAACGGAACAATCAGCAGGTCGAAAAGAAATCCGGCATAACAGATAAACCATTGAAACCATTCATTGCCGTAAATGATTCCCAACAGTGGATGCTGGCTTAACCGGGAAAACTGAATGGCAATGAACTTTCCTGAAAACCAGTCGGGGGTTATTTTGCTCATAGCAGCGAAAAAATACATCACAGAAACCTGGAAGATGAATATGCCGATGCAGTACCAGGGGCATGTTGCTGACTCCCTTACGGCGCCCCGTTTCACATCAGCAGAAAAATACCTGTTAGCCGGCAGGAAGGCCATGATCCAGCATAACAATAATACCAGGTAATAATGGTTATTGTAACCCGCTTTCTGCATCAGGTAAAGCAGGGTCCACATCAGTGCATAGGCAAACATGGCAAAGCGGTACCAGGCGCCAATCATCACCAGTGCTGCCAGTATGGCCATCACCGCAACATACCAGTACATACCCGGCCCGGCCAGTGACTGAAGAAACTCAAATCCGATAAAAGTGAATGTAAAGGGCGGTGATACATAATGCTGGTATACGGTACCGTTAGCTATTGTACTTACCGAATGCAGCATCAGCAGGAAACCGAACATGATGCGGAAAGCAATCAACGGTGCAATATTCACCTGCCTGTATAACCAGCCAGTTGCCGGTAATAATCCGGGTTTATTGGTAATAACTGCTTGCATGTTGCCGGATTGAATGAAACCTGCCCTATCAAAAGTATGGAAAAGTATTTATTGAAACCAGGTACCGGCCGTTACCGCCTTACCACTATATCAATCACTTTTTTACGGTCGGTGCTTACCCAGCGAAAGCGAATGAAGAAGGATTTACCGGTAAGTGATTTTAACCGGAAGGGTATTTTAGACAGGTAATCTGCCAGGTTATCTTCCATAGACCCTTTCACCTGTTTCAATTGTTTGTCGGGAATCTTTATTTCTGCCAGGTTATTGTCGTAAACCCAGAAGCTTTCTTTTCCCGACAACAGTTCGGTCATTGATGTACCTTCAATAGATTTCATATCCAGGCTCAGGTATGCCATTTTTGGCGAAACCCTGATGCTTGTGTCGGTTGTTACATCCAATTGCCTGATTTTTACGATGGCTGATCCGGCACTTACAACGCCATCTCCATTTAGCAGGTTCACCGTTTTTGAAAGCAGCATCTGTTCGCCCGGTTTGGCTATGATAACAGGCATCTCTACCCGCAACTGATTTTTGCCTTTTATGTCGTAGAGCCTAACCAATATCATACAGGCTGTTTCTGATTTCAGCATTTCCTGGCGCGCTTCGGCAAAGCGCTCGGAGACCGTTTCTTTGCCTGCGGTGAGTGTCACGCCGCCACCGTCGAGGTCGCGGTGCTGATCACGCCCGCGGCGCCGACCGCCGAGGTCACCGCCGGCGAGCTGCACCTGGCGCTGCACCCGCTGCGCCACGTGTAACCTGGGAAGGTTTGTCGACAAACCAGGTGGAGGTGGTGGTTCGCGATTCTGCGAAAACCACGGTAGGTGGCCGGGGACGTCGGAAGTGCCCCCGCCGGGGCCCCCATCCGATACGCGAGACGGCGCGCTGGTAGCCCGACCGGTGGCCAACGATCGCGTGTCACCGCGCGGGTGACAGCGGCGGGGCGGGGCACGCGGCGGGTGACAGCGACGGCGAGGCGGCGGGGGATTCCGCGGGGTTCGCGGTGGCATCGGGCGTGCTGAAGCGACGGGCGTGCAGGAACCGTCGTCACCGCAAGTCGCCATCACCGGGCTGGGCGTGGTGTGTCCGCTCGGCAACTCGCTGCCGGATGCGCTCGCGCGCGCGTGCGCTGGCGCGAGCGGCATCCGCGCGTACACCTCGCCGTGGCTGCCGGCCGAGCATCCGCAGCACCTCCGGGTCGGCGGCACCGTCGTCGACTTCGCGCCCGATCCGCACCTCGAGCCGCGGTTCGCCGCGCGCCAGGAGCCCGGCGTGCTGTACGCGCTGGCCGCCGCCGTCGAGGCGATGGCCGACGCCGGGCTGGCCGACGCGAGCGCCGACGGCCGCGATCGCTTCGGCTGCGTCGTCGGGGCCGGGCTCGCCGGCGCCGAGCTGTGGCACCGCACGCTCGCGGCCGCGTTCACCG
>CALKVC010000034.1 GCA_937996595.1 uncultured Chitinophagaceae bacterium | reverse complement strand
GGAGTTCAGACGTGTGCTCTTCCGATCTGCCGATTGGGCGGGTGAATCGGCCAACCGGCTTTTCCACAGCTACTTTGCCGATATAGCCATTCCTTTTGGCTATTATTTACTGCTCAAATTACCGGAAGATAAATACAGGTTTATCAGCAAATGGTATATAAAGGCTGGAGCGGTTTTTGCACTTTGCTCTTTATCTGAAACCCTGCAATACTTTAATATTTATGCCCTGGCAAGGGTATTTGACCCATGGGATTATTGTATGTATGCCATAGGTGCCGGCCTGGGGGCTTTCTTTGACAGGATAGTTTATAAAAGGATGTTCAGTTTCTGGGATTAATAAACCCACATAAGAATAATTGAACCATTTTCACTGCTAAAAAAGAATGCAGGGAATAATAGCAATTATTTACATTCAAACCGTTTCCCCGGCAGCTATTGTAGTATTCAAACAAATGGGCCGGAAAGAAGCATTTTCATTACCATGTTAAGCGTTGGTATTTATATTATCTTCATAAACTAAAATCAGGTTATGAAAGAAAACAAGCTCATTTTTTTGATTGCATGGGCATTAACCTGCCTGCCGGGTTGCGGAGATACGGATCAGCAAACTCACAAAAACAATGGCAAGGATAGCATTTCCAAACAAACTACAGTAAATAAAACAGAAATGATTACACAGAAAATAACGCCCTCCCTCTGGGTTGATAAAGATGCCAAAGCGGTGGTAAATTATTACCTGTCCATTTTCAAAGACGGCAAACTGAAAGATTACCGCCAGTATAAGAACCCACCCGAAGCGATAGAACAGGGTGGCCAGGAGCTTTTTGAAACCGCTGTTATGGAAATCGCCGGCATGGAATTCAACATCCTGGCTGCCGGCCCCTACTTCAAGTTTAATGAATCTGTTTCCTTTGTCATCAACTGCAAAGACCAGGCAGAAGTGGATTATTACTGGGACGCCCTTACCGCAAACGGCGGACAGGAAAGTTCCTGCGGCTGGTGCAAAGACAAATATGGCCTGTCCTGGCAGGTTGTTCCGGTTGAATATTTTGACCTGATAAACAGCGATAACCCTGCCGTAAGGGAAAAGGCCATGCGGAATACACTTAAACAGAAAAAACTAATCCTGTCTGAACTGAAATAAATTACAGGCTTTATTTCAAACCGGCCGGTTACTATCATTCCTACGCTTCAATAACTGCTGTTAATCTTTTATCCTGAACTTACAGCAACCCGTTTTCAATAGCATAACGGATAAGCATAGCCGTGTTTTTTGTTTTCAGTTTTGCCATCATGCTCTTCCGGTGGCTGTCAATGGTCCATGGGCTGAGAAATAGCCTTTCTGCAATTTCAGGATTGGTATACCCTTCGGCAATAAGCTGAAGCACTTCTTTTTCCCGGCTGCTCAGTTCCGGGCTGGCGGCAGCAACCGTTTTAGATTTTTTAAGGGTAACGGATGCATCAAAACTTAAATAGGTTTGCCCGTTCATTACGGCTTCTATCGCTTCAAGCAGCTCTGCCTTATCTGCATTCTTTAACACAAATCCGGAAGCCCCGTTTTCAAGCATCTTATTGATGTATGCAGCTTCGTTCAAATTACTTAAAGCCAGGATGGTAACTGCCGGGTAGCTTTCCTTTATCTTTTTACACAGGTCAGTACCGTTGCCATCCGGCAGGTTAATATCAAGAAAAAGCAGGTCAATCTCATTTTTTGCAATAAAATCAAAACAGTTTTTTGCCGTTAACGCATGGCCTGTCCATTCAATATTTTTTTCGTGATGCAGCAGGGTACGGATGCCTTCCACAACAGCCGGATGATCGTCAACAATAAATACTTTATACATCATGCTTCCAGTTCAATAGTGATAAATGTACCTTTACCCGCAATAGATTGCACATCCACCCTGCCCCCCAGGTATTTCACCCGTGATTCTATATTGGCCCAGCCTGCGCCTTTATGTTGCCGTAAAATACCTGTATCAAAACCGGCGCCATCATCTTCCACATTGATGCTCATCCAGGTTTCACCCGTTACAACCTGAACAGCAACATTCTTTGCACCGGCATGTTTCAGGGCATTGTTCACCAGTTCCTGGATAATACGGTAAATCATAATCGCAGCCTGCTGTTCAGGTACACGTTCATTGCCGAACCGGCTGAACTTCACCTGTACCGATTCGCTGCTCACCGAGTTGCAAAAATCTTTCAAGGCCTGTATCAAACCAAACCTGAGGAGCGTTTCAGGCATCATGTTATGCGACACCCGCCGCAATTCCTTAATAGAACTGTCAATCAACTGCTGCGACCTTTCCAGTAATGAAATATTATCCCCAGCTATAATAAAATGCTCTTTCATATTGGAAATTGCATATTTGAGCCCGCTGAGCAAACCGCCCACACCATCGTGCAAATCCCTGGCAAAACGGCTTCGCTCCACTTCCTGTGTTTCTATCATGGCATTGGCCACCAGCAGCCGCTTTTGTTTTTCCAACTGCTCAATCTGCTGATGCTGCAATTGATGCTGCTGTGCAGCCAATTTCTGTTTATTGCGGTAAATCCTGGAAGCCAGGAATACAATCACCGTTAACCCGGCCAACAGGGCAGCTAAAAAATAAACAAGTGTTGCATTCTTTTCCAGTTTGATTTGCTGTAAGCCGGTTTCATGCTTAAGTTGCAAAATTTCCTTTTTACGCTTTTCAGAACGGTATCTTATTTCCAGCAGGTTCATCGATTTTGCATGGCCTGCTGCCGCTATGCTGTCTTTCAGGGATATTGCCCTTGCCTGGAATTTGTATGCATTGGCAAAATCACCGTTTGCGGCATGGTAATTTGCAAGATGCCGCAAGGCCTTTTCGGTTTCCTTCGCAGATCTGATATTACCGGCCACCCGGTAATGCTCCAATGCATATTTTTGAAAGAGCGCTAATTTGTTTTGCTGCTGCATGAGCAGGCACAAATCATTCAGGATGGCTGTTTCCAGTATCCCGTGCTTGGATGTTTTTGCATACTGAAGGGCAGTGAGGAATTCATTTTCAGCTTCCGCAAATTTCCCCTTCAAACCCAGCAGTCTGCCGTTTACCTGATGCAAAGCCAGGTTAATATAAAAACCGCTTGATTCGCTTACCAGGTGTTTCGTCTTCTCCAGCAACCCTTCTGCTTCATCCTGCCTGCCTGCATCAATAAGTTTTTCAATATGGTCAATCAGCGTACTCAGTTTTCCTTTCGGGTATCCATTCTTTTCTATATATGATACTGCCAAAGCGCTGTATTCAAGGGCCTTATCTTTATTCTCTTTAGTTTCTGCATATGTATTTGAAATGTTCAGGTAGATACGCTCCATATCCGAACCGGGTAATTTCTCTGCAACCTTTAAGGCAAGGATATAATAGTCAATAGCCGCTGTATAATCTTCCAGTGTGCGGTAAATAGACCCGAGATTCTGATATGCCAGCAGCAGTTTCGCCTGCATGGTTTTTGCAGTATCGGCTTTTAGCAGTACGACGGCTGTGTCAAAATAGGCGATGGCTGTATCATATACTGATATCTTTTTATAAAGCTGGCCAAAACATAAATAGGCAGTAGTAACGCCTTTCTTGTTATTTAACTTCCTGGCCAGTGTATATAATTCCCGGATCCATTTTTCCTGGTTTATGAAACTGTAATCATTTAATGAAAAATAATTGGACTGAAATTCAGCAAACCGGCTAAGTGCGCCTAACCTTGCCGTATCTGCCGAAGGGTATCTGCTAACCAGTTGGGTGAAACTGTCAACATAAAACTTACCGTCTTTTGTGTATTGCTGACTGTATGATTTATTAGAACAAAAAAGCAGTAAGATGAATATGATAAGCCGAACCATATTTGAAAAAATAAAGCTTATGTAAATGTTGCTTTTCTTTTCCAAACAAACAAACGTTCAGCTTTTTTTCCCTGTTTCAGGTGATTGTAAGAAAGGTTATATGGTATTAGTTTTGGGCTTACTTAAAATGAAACCATTCGCATTCTTTTTACTGCTTACTGTACTAATGCAACCTGTTACCAGGGCACAGGGGTTGGCTATCAATACAGATGGATCTGTTTCAGATGCCAGTGCATTGCTCGACGTTAAATCCACTGCTAAAGGCATACTGGTTCCCCGGATGACCACGGCCCAGATGAATGCAATAGCAACACCGGCCAATGGATTGATGGTCTATAACAACACAACGCTTACTTACTGGGTATATAATACCGCAACCGGGTGGCAACCCATCAACTCCAACCCGCAGACCGGGTTCAGGGCATTATTGGTCGGCCCTGCCTCGTTAGCTTCCAATACGACGGTAGAATTGAGCAATTTTACGGAAGCCTTTGATGATGGCAACAATTTCAATATTGTATCAGGCCAATTTGTTGTGCCATCTACAGGAGTATATTTAATTGATGCCCAGTTAGCTTTTTCTACCAATATTATTGTAACGGATATGATTTACTCAATGCGAATGTATGTAAATGGTTTACCAGCCGGTAATTCAACTTCCGGTATATTTTCTACCAACCCGAATATTGTTACCTGCTTAAAATATACTCAAATTGTAAGATTAACGGCCAGTGACCGAATAACGATGGCCGTTCGCCAAAATTCAGGCCAAACACTGGATATGGTAACGTGGCCGAGTGCATCAGTCACATATTTTTCTATGGTAAAACTGTATTGAAAACATAGTTTCTGCAGCAATCCTTTCTAACGGCAGTTTTATACTTCACAAAAAGTGGTAATTGTACAATCCGGCTCTTGTATATTTTTTTAGCGCTTTCCGCATCCTGCCTGCCCCACCCCTTGATTGAATATTCAATAATTTATCCAACCAGGCTTTTTAGCATAATGATAAACAACCCTTTCCTTAAGCTCATAAAGCACTGGTTTATCTACAAAGCCGGTTTTATCCGGTTAACCATCGTCCTTTAGGCTTTTTAAGCTATTCACCAGATGGCTTTATTCTTTAAAAACCATCAAACACAAACCGCCATTGTATTAAATTAATACAAACAATCTGCCTCCTGCTTATTTTCTCTCAAACGCATATGCGTTATACCCCTGGAATAAGGTATTAAAAGCTATACAGAAAGGCCATATTAGCAAAACTTTGATTAATTTTCCGGTCCGGCATAAGCCGGGCCTTTTTATATAAAATAACATTATGAACAAATTTTTTACCCGCATCATTGTCATCTTTTCCATATTCATCATCCCGGCAACAACTATTGCCCAGGATAAGCGTGCATATGAAGTTAAATTCAACGCAGGGAATTACTTGCCGGAAGAGAACATCAAGATTCCGGGAGCAGTTGATGCCATCCTGGCTGAAACCCGTTTCTCTGCCAAATCATATATTGCCATCCAGTTTTGGGCATTGCCTGACCAGGCTGCCAAAGAAAAGTTGCAGCAGGCAGGTATCAGGCTTATTGACTACATACCGGCATTTTGCTATACGGCAACTGCAGACGCTTCCGTTTCATCATCCGTTTTCAGCCAGTTCGCAATCAGGTCTGTTTTCCGGTTAACCGAAAAGCAAAAAACAGTTCCTGCCCTGCTTGGCAGTAATTTCCCTGCTCATGCCGTGAGGGAACCCGGGCAGGTAGACGTAACCGTTATAACGTATGACAAAATGGATGCAGGGCTTATCAGCAGCTCTATAAAAATATTGGGCGGGCGCATCCTGGAAGACATGCCTGTGTTCAGGAGCTTTGTGATCCGCATTCCCGGCAACAGGCTGCAGGAACTCGTTAATCTGGCCTTTGTACAATGGGTAGAATTTATTGACGCTCCCAATCAACTGGAAAATACACCCGGCCGTACCCTGCACCGCGCAAGCATATTAAACGACGGTCCGCGTAACCTTAAAGGTGATGGCGTAAATGTGGGTATCTGGGACGGTGGCGATATAAGCCAGCACCTTGATTTTTCACCTGCTGGCCGTGTAACACAAGTTGAAACAATCGGGGCATCCCAGCATTCCACCCACTGTGCAGGAACCATCCTTGGCCGCGGGTTGATAAACCCTACTGCCCGTGGCATGGCTCCCAATGCGAAACTTTTTTCGTATAACTATAACGGTAACATTCAAAATGAAATGGCCAATGGCATCCCGGCCAATAACCTCATAGTAAGCAGCCATTCTTACGGCAGCACGCAAACATGCGGTTTAACAGGTTCCGGGGTAGCTTATTCAGCTACCAGCAGGGCTACCGATATTAACCTGAACAATTTCCCGTTTCACCTGCACTGCCATTCTGCCGGAAACTCACAAGCTTCCTGTACCGGTGGCTGGTCAACAATTACTTCCAGCGGAAAAACGGCTAAGAATAATATACTGGTAGCAGCTGTTACATCAACAGATGCCATGACCAGTTTCAGCAGCTTTGGGCCTGCAGCCGATGGCAGGGTGAAACCGGAAATTGCTGCCTTTGGCAACAGCGTATTTTCCACGTCTACCCCGCTGAACACTTATGCAACCTTATCAGGCACTTCCATGGCAACTCCGGGGGTAGCCGGTACCGTTACCCTGCTGGTGCAACGCTACAAGCAGCTGAATGCCGATAACCTGCCCATATCATCCCTCATCAAGAATATAGTATTGAATGGCGCCAACGACCTGGGAAATGCAGGCCCGGATTATAAATTCGGTTATGGCCGCATAAACGCATTACAGGCAGTGCGGTTCCTGGAACAAAACAGGTATGTAGTAAGTACAATCACAACAGGAAACAGCAATACACAAACCATTAACGTTCCTGCCGGGGCAGCCAGGCTGAAAGTAATGCTCACCTGGAACGATCCTGCCGGCACAGCCAATGCCAACCCGGCCCTGGTGAATAACCTTGACCTGGTGGTTACAAACGGCGCCAATAACACATTACCCTGGGTGCTCGACCCCAACAATCCCGGAAATGTGGCTACCAGGGGCGTTGACAACGTAAGCAATATCGAACAGGTTACGATCAACAACCCGGATGCCGGCGACTACCAGTTACGCGTAACCGGAACTGCCATCCCCAGCGGGCCGCAGGAATATTCATTAACCTGGTCGGTTGACCAGCCCTATATTGAAGTGATTTACCCCAATGGCGGCGAATCTTTCAACCCCGGTACTACGGAAATAATTACCTGGGACAATGTGGGTGTAACCGGCAACCAGACGGTTGAGTATTCGCTAAACAATGGTACAAGCTGGACAACCATTTCCAGTACAGTAGCAGCAGCAACCACCCGCCTCTCATGGTCTGTACCGGCAGGTAATACGTCTACAGCCCTGATCAGGGTAAGCAGCGGTGCTATCACAGACGTTAGCGATGCCAATTTCAACATCCTGGGAACCACAACAGGCTTTACCACAGGCGCTTCCGGTTGCGGATCGGGCAGTGTTAGCTTTACCTGGAACGCCGTAACCAATGCCACTAATTATGATATATATAAATTAGATCCGGCAAGCGGGTATTTTGAAATTCTATCAGCCAATATAACCGGTACTTCACATACGGTATCCGGGCTTACCCCGGGCGCAAGCCTATGGTTCTATATTGTTGCCAAAAACAACAGCACCGGGGCCATCAGTGCAAGGAGCAATGCCATCAATGCTACCGTTTCAAGCGGCGGCGGCGGATTAGGGCTTATTGGTAACATTAACGGGCAGACGAACATCTGCGGCGCTGCCAGCAACATCACTTATAGCATTACACCTGTAACAGGTGCCACTACATATACCTGGACGGCTCCACCGGGGGCTGTTATCTCCGGCGGCCAGGGAACAACTTCTGTAAACATCAATTACCCGGTGGGAAGCAGCAATGGAAATGTAACCGTTGTTGCAGGCAATGGAGCCTGCCAGACTCCTGCTTCCGTTTTGGCAATCACGTTCGGCAGCGGTTCGGTGGCAGCACCTCTTACCGGCGGAAACCAGGTGGTAACACTTTGCCCGTCTGACCCGGTACCAACCCTGCTGGCAACGGCGTCTGTGCCTTCCGGTAATACGATTATATGGTATACTACGGCCACAGGCAGTACAACAACAAGTACCCCTTCATTAAACGCCATAGGAACGGTAACCTATTATGCCGCTGCATTCAACACAGCAGCAGGTTGTGAAAGCGCCACCCGTACAGCGGTTACCTTAACGATCAATGCATCAGAACCAGCCAGTATCACGGCAGGCGGCCCGCTCAGTTTCTGCGAAGGCAGCTCTGTAACGCTTACAGCCAACAGCGGATCCTCCTATTTGTGGAGCAATGGGGCCACTACACAGTCAATAACGGTTAACAGTTCGGGCAATTTTACGGTTACGGTTACACAGGCTGGCGGCTGTACCGATTTGTCACCGGCTACGATAGTAACCATGAATCCTAACCCGCAGGCAGACATTACCGCCAGCGGCGCCACCACGTTCTGTGAAGGCAACCAGGTGGTACTTACTGCTTCAGCAGGTAATAGCTGGTTATGGAACAACGGGGCCACCACCCAGTCGATAACGGTAACGGCTACCGGCAATTATTCGGTTACGGTAACAGGTGCCGGCGGATGTACAGCTACATCTGCAGCAACCCCAGTAACGGTAAATGTTAACCCGCCTGCCATCATCAGCGCATCCGGTGCCACTACGTTCTGCGAAGGCGGCAGCGTTACCCTTACTGCAAATGCCGGTAATAGCTGGTTATGGAGCAACGGGGCCACCACCCAGTCCATTACAGTTAGTTCCACAGCGAGCCTTACAGTGGCAGTAACTCAAAATGGTGGTTGCATCAGCCAATCAGCAACAACAAATGTAACGGCCAACCCAAATCCGGTTGCTGATATTTCTGCCAGCGGGCCAACCAGTTTCTGCCAGGGCAGCAATGTTATTTTAACCGCTTCTTCTGGTAATAGCTGGTTATGGAGCAATGGGGCCAGCACCCAATCCATTACAGTAAATGCCGGCAATAATTATTCTGTAACGGTTACCAATGCCAGTGGCTGCTCGGCCCTTTCACCGCAAACAGCCGTTACCGTTAGTCCAAACCCGCAGGTAAGTATTACAGCATCCCCTTACAGGAGCTTATATCCCGGGTTAACAACAACATTAACAGCTAATGTAACACCTCCCGGAAATTATACCTATGGCTGGTTTAAGAACGGGGTTGCCATTGCGGCAGCAAACGGACCAACACTCGCCGGTATCAATATCAGTGAACTTGGCAATTACACCGTATCAGTTACCAATGTTACCGGGCTGCCCTGCAGCAATGTATCAGATGTAATGGCTATAACAGATTCTGCTACAAACAACCTGTTTATATTCCCAAGCCCCAATAACGGGCAGTTTAATGTTGCCTATTACACAACAGGCAGCAATGCCAGCAATACACTGGTGATATTTGACGCAAAAGGCGCCCGGGTCTATTCGGCCGGTTTTAGCATAACAAGCCCGTATCAACTGATGAAGGTTGATATGAGGCAACATGGCAGTGGCGTGTATATGGTAATGTTGCTGGACAGGAACGGAAAGCGGCTTGCCTCCGGAAAAGTACTCATACAATAATCGTGCAGGAAAGGCTGTTTACACTATCGTAACAGCCTTTCCTGTTTTTATACCTTTTTATTCTTTAACGCAAACTAACTAATGCCAACTCCCCTTTTTATAAAACGCCCGGTGATTTCCCTGCTTTTTGTCTTTTCATCTTTTATTGGCACCGCACAAATAAAAGCAATTACAGAAAACGGCGATGAAGTGATACTGAAGCAAGATGGAACCTGGTCGTATACCGACAACAAAGCTGAAAAAACGAGTAACATCGATACCAGCAAAATCACTTATAAAAAAAATGAAAAAGCCGGGTTCCTGGTAAAAAGCAATAAGGTTCCCTGCGGTGTTTATATTGATCCTAAAAAATGGAGTTTTTCAAAAAACAAAGGAGACGATGCGTCTGAATTGAGTTTTACGTTAAAAGAAAAGGATGGTTATGCGATGCTGATCACCGAAAAAATTGAAATCCCGTTTGAAACCCTTAAGATGGCAGCGCTGAGCAATGCAAGAGAAGTGGCGCCGGATGTAAGCATTGTAAAGGAAGAATACCGGAAAGTGAACGATAAATACGTACTTACGCTGCAGATGTCGGGCACTTTGAGCGGGATACGCTTCACTTACCTGGGATATTATTATTCTTCTCCAAATGGTACCGTACAGTTGATAACATACACAGCTTCCAACCTGTTTAAAGATTATGCAGCCGACCTGGAAGATTTTTTAAATGGTTTTGTAATAACCGAATAGGCCGGTAAACCTGATACCTTCGATCAACAATTTATTACTGAAGCCATCATAAACACTACATAAATCAAAAACCCCTTGCAGCTTTTACACTGTCAAGGGGTTTTTATTTCCCGGTGCCCAGAACAGGAATCGAACCTGCACATCCTTGCGAACGGCAGATTTTGAGTCTGCTGCGTCTACCAATTCCGCCATCTGGGCTGCTCTAGCTGTTTCCCGTATTTACCTGTTCGCCTTATTTCTTCTTATAAAGGAAAAAGGCAATAAACAGGCCGATCCAGGTAACAAAGTTGGGTTGCAATATTACATCAATCGCCCAACCTGTCCAAAATACGTTTTACATATTTTTTCTTGTAATAGTATTCCTTCAGTTTTTCCAATGAATGGCCGGAATCGCCATCTTCCTGAAAATGGTGCAGGTATGATTTTATGCCTTCATCCAGGTTAGCTGTAACCGATTGTATCTTCATCCTGGTTTCCGCTTCCGGTAGTTCCGGCAGCATCTCATTCAACTCCATCATTTCCATCAGGAAAGCGGGCGGCAAATGATACTTTTCATCTGACACAAGAACCCCTGACACCTGCAGGAAATATTCAAGCGTTTTTTCTTCGTTCTGAAATATGCTAAAAGCCTTATTAATGGCTGCAGACAATTCCAATGACTGCTCCTGCTCATTATCACCCGCTTTTGTAAAATAATCAGGGTGATGCTGCTTCTGCAGTTCAAAATACTTTTTTGCCAGGTGCGCCCTATCAACTACCGGGGAAACTGGAAGCCCGAAAAGTTCAAAATAATTCATCGCCCAAAGTTACAACATGTAAAATGCAATTGCCAGCCTGTATGCATCTTCATTTTGCTACCGGTTAACCGCCGGTAACAGTTATGTATCCACTAATTCATTAAATTGCCGCCAAATTACGATTGCATGCTAAAAATAGGTTTGATCAGGGAAGGAAAGATACCCGCTGATACCCGTGTTGCTTTAACGCCTGCCCAGTGCAAATGGATACATATGAACCACCCGGAGTTGAAAGTGATCGTTCAGAAAAGCAGTAACAGGTGTTTTTCCGATAATGAATATGAAAAGGCAGGTGTGGAAGTGAAAGAAAACCTGGAAGAATGTACTATACTGATGGGCATCAAGGAAGTTCCGGTTACCATGTTCATACCCGGCAAGACTTACCTGTTTTTTTCACACACAAAAAAATTACAACCCTGGAACCAGCCTTTGTTAAAAGCGGCTATGGCAAACAGGATCACACTCATTGACTACGAATGCCTTGAACACGAAGACGGGAAAAGGATCATCGGCTTCGGTTTTTTTGCAGGTATCGTGGGCGCACATAACGGAATGATGGCTTATGGTAAACGGACCGGCCTGTACTCGCTCGATAAAGTAAACTCTTCCAAAAACCTGCAGCACCTGATACATACCTATTTCGGGCTAAAATTACCGCCTATGAAAATAGCGGTTACGGGTAGTGGCCGTGTTGCGCATGGCATACTGGAAATCATGAACCTGCTGGGCATCCACGAGGTTGAACCGGATGAATACCTTGAAAAAGAATTTGCCTACCCGGTATATGTGCACCTTAAAGGAGGCGACCTGTATGAGAAAAAAAACGGAGGTGGATATAACCGGAACCACTTTCACGAAAACCCAACCGAATACAATTGCATATTTCCAAAATATATCCCGCATACAGATATACTCATGAATGGTATATACTGGGAAAAGAACATTCCCAGGCTTTTTGAAGCCGAAGCCCTGAAAAGGGATAATTTCCGGATTCAGACAATTGCAGATATTACAGATGACATGAATGGTTCTGTGCCCTGTAACCTGGGTGATTCAACCATTGAAGACCCTGTTTATGGGGTTAATAAAATGACATATGAAAAAACCGCCCCCTATTTGCCAGGTACCGTTGATGTAATGGCAGTAGGAAACCTGCCTAACGAATTGCCCAGGGATGCCAGCCGTTACTTCGGCGAGCAGCTTATTAAATTTGTAATGAAAGACCTGATAGAAGGTAACAGCCTTATCATTGATAAAGCTACCATCCTTAAAGAGGGAAGGCTTACTGAATATTATGCGTATATGAAAGAATATGCAGGGACTTAAACGCCCTGATCAGCATTTCATCAAAGTCAGCAATTCAGATAATAATCTTTCAGCAGTCCACTAAATGTTTCCGTATACTGCCTGTTGTTATCATGTATGGCCATTGTTTCCAGGCCAGGGTTCGCTTTCTTAACCGGGGAAAAGAATAAGACCGACCTGAAAAAATCATGTTCAGCCGTCTGCCGTATCAATACTTTTTTTTGCAAAAACAAACGCTCATTCATTGCCAGCCCTTCAGCCATGGCAGTTCTGTGATAAGGCAATAATATGGCGGCCGTGCCAGCATCTCTAATATGCCTGCTGATACATGCCATCAGTTCATCCAGCTTCAAACCTGTATCATGTTTGGCTGTATTCTTATGCTCATCGGGCGAACGCAGGTCTGATTCAAAAAACGGCGGGTTGGAAATGATCAGCCCGTATTTCTCCGTTGGCACAAACTCCCTGATATCTGCCCGGTGAATGGTTATCCTGTCTGCCCAGGGCGAAGCATGCACATTTTCCTTTGCCTGTAAAGCCGCTGCTGAATTCACTTCCACCGCATCAATCCCAGCATCGGTTTTCTGTGCCAGCATCAGGCTTAACAAGCCGGTTCCGCAACCTATATCCAGTATCTTACCAGTTACACCCGGCTGCATATGACCGGCTACCAGGGCTCCAAATACACAGGCATCTGTACACACTTTCATGGCACAGCGGTCCTGGTATATGGTGAATTGTTTAAACTGGAAGAAGTTATTTGACAATGGTTTGTGGTTTGTGGTTTGAAGCTTGAGGTTTGAGGTTTGAGGTTTGAAGTTTGAAGTTTGAAGTTTGAGGTTTGAGGTTTAAGGTTTGAAGTAGCAGGCAAAGTTAAAATACCATGACTATTTTGAACCATTAAACTTTTCCAACGTCTTTAACCCTTCTAACGCCTTAAACGTTTTTAACGACTTAAACCCTCATTACCATTCCGCCCTGGCTGAAGCATTGACATCAAACGCAGCAAATTCTTTATTAAGAAATTTATAATAAGATCGGAAGAGCGTCGTGTAGGGAAAGAGTGTCTTCGCCTGTGTAGATC
>CALKVC010000033.1 GCA_937996595.1 uncultured Chitinophagaceae bacterium | reverse complement strand
CTGGAAAAACAACGAAGGGTATTCTCCCGAATTTGGAGGTAGCGCAACTTCATTTGGAATGGACTTTGGAGGAGCAGGTAGCGCTTTGCCACGCATTATAACATTCGGGCTAAATGCAAACTTTTAATTAAAACAGATTAAATTTTTGAAAATGATAAAGATTAAGAAAATATTGATAATGGCACTCGTTGCCTTACCTGCTATAGCTTTTTTAACAGGGTGTAAGAAATTCCTTGATAGAGAACCTCTTACCGTATCTGTTGATGATATTAAAGTTGGAGCATTAGAAGGGTATGCTACAGGATTATATGGCGCTATCCGTAATTCTGCTGCAGAACCATATTGTGGAGACGGTTTCCAAAACATCCCATGGGTTGCCATGAACGGATTCCGTTCTGATGATGCAGAACAAGTAGCTGATCCCGGCGCTTCTGCCTGGCATCAGACTTACGATAATTTCCAGTACACCAAAGATGACTGGGGGGCCGGTTTATACTGGGATAAGCATTATATTTTTATTGGCCTTTGTAATGAAGTACTTGATGTAGCAGAAAAAGGAAATTATACTGATCCAGCTTCATTGATAAATATTGCAGAAGCCAGGTTCTTCAGGGCTTATGCATATTTCGACCTGGTGCGTACGTTTGGTGATGTGCCTAAAATTGATTTCAAAATTAATACGCCTACAGATGCTTATGTAGCAAAATCTCCATCAGCAGAAATTTATGCATTAATTGATGCAGATCTTACTTATGCAGAGCAATATTTGCCAACAGCCTGGGAAGCTAAATTCAAAGGCAGGTTAACCACCTATGCTGCAAAAGCATTACACGCAAAATCCCTGTTATACCAGGGACAATATGGTCCGGCATTAAACCTGTGCAAGAATATCATAGATTTTGGACCGTATTCATTGGCTACCGATTACTGGAAGATATTTAAAAGGGAAGGAGAACTCAATGAAGAATCCATATTTGAAATACAGGCATCCAAAACGGCCGGTGACGGTAATATATACTGGAGCCGCCTGGGCCAATGTCAGGGTATAAGGGGTTCTGGAAATTGGGATCTTGGCTGGGGTTGGAATACGCCAACTGCATCATTGGTTGCAGCTTATGAATCAGGTGATGCCAGGAAAGATGCTACCATCCTGTTTTCCGGACAATCTGACGGCGGAACTAATACCGGCGGTTATGGCTTAACGTTGCCAAACCTTACCAATGCCCTGTACTGGAATAAAAAAGTATATAACCAATTCAGCGATTACCTGGCAGCAGGACAAGGAACACCTAATAACGAAGCACAGAATACATGGATTAATCAAAGGGTAATTAGATTTGCAGATGTGTTGCTGATGGCTGCAGAAGCCGCCAATGAATTGCCGGGCAATACCTATAACAGTGATATTGAAGATTGGGTGAACCTCGTTAGGAACAGGGCCGGACTGCCGGATGTTACATTTGTGGACAAAGCAACCATGAAAGACATCATTAAACATGAAAGGAGGATGGAGTTCGCTATGGAGTATGAAAGGTTCTTTGACCTGGTTAGGTGGGGCGATGCCGTTAGCGTATTGGGCGGAAACGGTTACCAGAATAAACATCGTTACTATCCTATACCATCTTCTGCATTGAATGCAAACCCCAACCTGGTACAAAATCCGGAGTGGCCATAAAATTCTTTAATAACAAAAATTTTAAAAATGAAAATGAAGACCAATTTTTACCTGATAGCTGCACTGATGGTGCTGGTATTCGGTAGCTGCCAGAAAATGGACAGGCCTGCATTGGGCGATTATATTGAAGATTCCAATCCGCCAGATGGCCCGTTGCGCTTTTATGCTGCCATGAACGGATCGGGTTCAGACATGCTAAGAAATGCTGTTGACAGCATTAAAGCAAATTTCCCATCAGCCAATGGAATGTCAAGTATTGATGGTATAAACAGCAAAGGCATGCAGGGCGCAGATGGTGCATCCATCGTTTTCCCATCAGCCAATGATTTTTCAAAAGCCACCAGCTTTACCATTTCATTCTGGATGCGCAACACAGACGCCGGTCGTACCGAATTTGTATTCTCTTTGGTGGATGCTAAATATGGCTGGTCAAACAGCGCCATCTTCCTGTTGCTGGAACACGGAAGCCCTACATCAACCACCTTTAAATTGGGCCTGATGGATCAGTGGCTTGAATTCCCTGATGGCAACAAATTCCCAAGGCCGCTGATGGATGGCAACTGGCACCACCTGGCCATGGCTTATGATGAGAATACTTCTAAAATGACCTATTATTTTGATGGTGGTGAAGTTACCGGAGCACCTGCATCTGCTACAGACGTTAAGAACGGCGGTAGCCCAAGAGGCGCCCTGGACCTTACTACCTGTAAGAAACTGATCCTGGGCGGATGGAACAAACATGGAGGCGCAGCCGGTCCGACAGATGACTGGATTAAGAGCTTTACCGGTTCTCTTGACCAGTTCCGGTTATACAACAAAGCATTATCAGCCTCCGATATACAAGCCTTGTACAACGGAAAATTATAATAAACGCTGTTCTCATAAAGCAAGCACTATAAGCAATCAAAAAGGGCTGAACAAGTAATTTGTTTCAGCCCTTTTGAACTTCTAAGCATTCTTAATCTACCTGTTCATGCCCGTAAAATCAGCAATATATTTTTCCTTTTTTGCAATCACCCTGCTATTCGCATCCTGTAAACAAAAGGAAACGGGTATGTTTGAAACCATGCCTGCTTCAAAAACAAATATCCATTTTAACAATAAACTGGAGAATAAGGATATGTTCAATATCCTGTATTACCTGTATTTCTATAATGGCGGCGGTGTGGCAACAGGAGATATCAATAACGACGGGCTACCCGATATTTATTTTACTGCCAACAGCAAAGGCAATAACAAGTTATATCTTAACAAAGGCGGTTTCGTTTTTGAAGACATAACAGCAAAAGCGGGTGTGGCTGGCAATGCCGACTGGTGTTCAGGTGTTACCATGGCTGATGTGAACGGCGACGGTTTCCTGGATATTTATGTTTCTGCAAGCAGCCAGCATCATGGCTTAAAAGGTAACAACCAGCTTTACATCAACAATAAGAATAACAGCTTCACAGAAAGTGCAGCAAAATATAACCTGGATTTTTCCGGCTTTGGCACACAGGCCGCCTTTTTTGATTATGACCGGGATGGCGACCTGGATTGCTACCTGCTGAACCATTCGCAGAAACCGAATTCAAATATAACAGATACGGCTAATCGCAGAAGACCCGACCCGCTCACCGGCGACCGGCTTTACCGCAATGACATCAGCACTACCGGAAAATTCACAGATGTTTCCGCAGAAGCAGGGATATACCAGAGTACACTGGGCTACGGCCTGGGGCTTGCCATCGCCGATATCAATAATGATGGCTGGGATGACATTTATGTAGGGAACGATTTTCATGAGAACGATTATTACTATATCAATAACGGAAACGGTACTTTTTCTGAAAGCGGCGCAGCACATTTTAAACACTACAGCCGCTTCAGCATGGGTAACGACATTGCCGATTATAATAACGATGGCCAGCTGGATATTGTAACGGTAGACATGCTGCCTCCCGATGAAAAAGTACTGAAAACATACGGCAGTGATGAAAATCCGGATACGTATAAATTCAAACTGATGGGCCATGGATACCAAAACCAGTATTCAAAAAACTGCCTTCAGCGGAACAACGGGAACGGAAACAGCTTCAGTGAAACCGCTTTGCAAAGCGGTATTTCCGCCACCGACTGGAGTTGGGCGCCTTTATTCGCCGATTTTGACAATGATGGCAACAAAGACCTGTTCATCTCCAGCGGAATTGTAAAAAGGCCTGTTGACCTGGATTATGTAAGGTTCGTATCAGACCTGGTGATGAAGATGGATATTGATAAGACAAACCAGTTTGATAACGAAGCGATAGACAATATGCCCGACGGAAGTTCGCATCCTTATTTTTATAAAGGAGATGGCGAAATTAATTTTACAGACGTAAGCAAAGCATGGGGAACCGCATCCATGAAAGGGTTCTTCAATGGCGCCGCTTACGCCGACCTGGATAATGACGGTAACCTCGATATGGTAATCAACTGCATAAATGCACCCGCTGTAATCCTCAAGAATAATGCCCCGCATAAGAATACCCTGGATATTTCATTCAAAGGAAACGATATGAACACACACGGAATCGGGGTTAAGGTTTGGTTGTACGCAAAAGGCAACATGCAATACCAGCAATTGATGCCAACAAGGGGCTTTCAGTCATCCAGCGATTACAGGATGCATTTCGGATTAGAGGAGATACGCAATATAGACAGTATGCTGGTTGTTTGGCCCAACCAGAAATATCAACTGTTGAAAACCGTGCCGGTATATGGTAAAACAGAAATAAGCCAGCAGGCTGCAGGCGGTGTTTTTGATTACAACAATTTCTTTCCTGCCTTGTCATCGGGTTTTGAAACGATAAACAGGCAGATAAACTGGAGCTGGACCCACACAGAGAACGAATTCCTTGATTATAACAAACAATACCTTATCCCGCATATGCAGTCTACCCGCGGACCTAAAATTACAGTGGCCGATGTTAACAAGGACGGGCTGGAAGATATGTTCATTTGTGGTGCGGCCGGGTTTCCGGGCCAACTGATGATTCAGACGGCTAATGGTACATTTAACAGTACAGACACGGCTGTATTTGCACGCGCTGCAGCAAGCGAAGATGTGGATGCGCTTTTCTTTGATGCTAACAGTGACGCTTACCCTGACTTATATGTGGTTAGTGGCGGAAACCAGCAGGATAATGGCAACCCGATCCTTACAGACCACCTGTATATGAATGATGGCAGGGGGCATTTTATTTCTGCAGATAGCTCAATCCCGCAGATGCTGAAGAATAAGTCCTGCGTAAGCACGGCAGATATAGACAAGGATGGTGATGCCGATCTGTTTGTTGGCGGACTGGCAGATGCAAAGCAATTTGGAATAGCCCAGCCTTCATATTTGTTATTGAACGACGGCAAAGGGAATTTTAAACAGGCGGATGCAACAGTGATAAAAGCTGATAACCTGGGGATGGTTACATCATCCTCGTTTGCAGATATCAACAAAGACGGTTGGGATGACCTGGTTGTGGCAGGAGAATGGATGCCGGTAAAAATATTCCTCAATAACATGGGAAGGTTTACGGAATCAGACATTGCAGCATCCACAGGCCTTTGGCAAACAGTATTTACAGCCGATGTTAACGCAGACGGATTTACAGATATACTGGCAGGAAACTGGGGCCATAATACAAAACTGTTTGCAGGTAAAAACGGCCCGTTGAAATTATATGTAAAAGACTTTGACAGGAACGGTTCAGTTGAACAGGTAATGTGCTATACCGTTGACGGAAAAGAATACACGTTCCTGGCAAAAGACGAACTGGAAAGGCCATTGCCCGTTTTGAAGAAAGCGTATCTTAAATACAGCGACGTGGCAGGGAAAACGGTGGATTATATGTTTTATGATCTCTTTAAAGATTACCTGGCGCTGAAAGCGGAAACACTTTCTTCCAGTTGCTTTATTAATGATGGCAAAGGGAACTTTAAAAGAACAGACCTGCCGGCATCATGCCAGTTTGCACCGGTATTTTCTTTTGTAACGCTACCGGGTAGCCGAAACAATGAATACATAGCAGGCGGAAATTTTTATGGCACCATACCGTATGAAGGGAGATATGATGCGTTAATGCCAACTGTCTTTTCATTCAATAGCGTCAAAAACAGCTTTGTTTCCGGCACCATAATCCCGGAAGCAGACGGAGAAACAAGGGATATGAAGTGGGTGAAAGCTGCCGGGGGAAAACAGGTTCTTGTGGTGGCGCGCAACAATAGCAGCCCCATAATATTGAAACAAACTGGTAAGTAGAAGATAAAAAAACAAGAAATGAGTAGAATTTTTGTAACGGTTACATTGCTGGCTTGTATGTTTATTGCCTGTAAACAAAATACGGCAGTATACAGCAACCCGTTCAATGATGCCATTGTGTATGCAAAAACGGTGAAGGAGCTTAACAATGTGGTGATGGAGAATAATTTTCCTCCCATCATCGCCAGCAGGAATTATGTTTATGCCAATATAGCAGCTTATGAAGTGATGGTTATCGGCGATCCGCGGTTTCAATCACTGGCTGGGCAACTGAAAGAATTGACCGCTGTTCCAGCACAGGACACCGCCAGGGTAAATTTTCAGTATGCATCATTGCTCGCATTTTGTAAAGTAGGGCAGGCCGTAACCTTTCCGGAAGGAAGCATGAAAGCCTATGTGTTAACCCTTGATTCGCTGGCTATGGCACATGGCATGACCAAAGAGATGAAACAGGCAAGCAGCAAACTGGCAGATTCTGTGGCAAACCACATTTTGCGCTGGAGCAAGAAAGACAATTATGCACAAACACGAACAGCTGAAAAATACAATATAACATCCGAAGAAGGCAGGTGGGTACCAACACCTCCGGCATATGCCCAGGCGCTGGAGCCGCACTGGAGAGAGATACGAACCATGGTGATGGATAGCGCCAGCCAGTTTGTTCCCCCGCTGCCGCCGGTTTTCGACATTAAAAACAAGACCAGTAAATATTACCGTGAAGTAATGGCTGTAAAGAACGCCGGCGACAGCCTCACTGATGAGCAAAAACATATCGCCGAATTCTGGGACGACCTCGGAACCCGGATGAACGTAGAAGGGCATGTGATGTTTGTAACCAAAAAATTCTCTCCTCCCGGGCACTGGATGAACATCGTGGGTATTGCAGCAGAAAAATCGAAGGCGGATTTTTCAACTACCGTATATGCATATACGAAAACAGCCATTGCCGTTTTCGATGCATTCATCCAGTGCTGGGATGAAAAATTCCGGAGCAATACCATCCGGCCGGAATCGGTGATAAACAAATATATAGACCAGGAATGGCGCCCATACCTTCAAACACCTCCGTTTCCCGAGTATACCTGCGGACACAGCACCGTATCTTCGGCAGCAGCAGAAGCGCTGACAGATGTGTTTGGCGATCATTTTGCTTATACCGACACATCTGAACTGGAATTCGGGATAAAGAACCGGTCGTTCAAGTCGTTTCGTGATGCAGCCATTGAGAATAACTGGGCCCGTTTTTACGGAGGGATACACTTTCATAACTCTTGCCTGGTGAGCACAGAATATGGAAGAAAAGTGGGCACACTGGTTAATGAAAGGCTTAAAATGAAGAAATAGGTAAAAACATAATTACGAAAAAGCTGTTTGCCATATGTTTAATTACGATACACCTGGTTAATATAACCGGGGGCAGGCTTTTTTACGAATACCTTATGCAACAGTGCGATGATGCATTGAACCGTACAATAGACCTGGGACAATATACGGATGATGACCTGCTGGAAGTGAAATTACCGTTGAACGTACCCTATTATTCAAGCAATATTTCCTATGAACGCTATTATGGAGATATAGAACTTGATGGCCGTTTCTTGAACTATGTGATGCGCAAAGTGGTTAACGATACGGTTTACCTGTTATGCATGGCAAACCGTGAAAAATCTGACCTGAAAGCCTTGGGGTCTAACTTCTTATTGGATATTCTTGGATTGGATGTTGCAGCAAAGAATAAAAACAACGCTGAACATGGCTGGGAAAAAAAGTCATCCGGAACAGATTTTGATGACCTGGTTAACCTTCCGGGCATTCAAAACGAAATTGTTTATTTACCAGCAGCACAGCATCATATAGTTACAGCATTATCCTTTTGCGCAAAGGAAACGGCAGAAAGGCCTCCGGTTGAAGCCCTTCCTGTTATTTCCTGAGTAAAATAATGTAGTGATTCAATTGTTGAAAGCTTTTGATTGTTTAATAGAAAACTCATCAGGATACTCACTGATGAAATAACAGGAACCCGTTTTAGAGATTCCGAAGTAGGGAGAAGTTTGAATTTGCATCAAACTTGCCTGTTTATTAATTACATCAATCTAAAAGCAATGAAAAAGATATTGGCAATAATAGTAATAATATTAGCGAATAAAACGGCAACAGCACAAGGATGTGTGGCTATCAGGAGTACGGGTAACTCCTGCAGTATGAACCATGCAGGAGACAATAAAGGATGGAAACTGAACCTGAATAACCGGTATTTCAGGTCATACAGGCATTTTGTGGGAAAGGAAGAACAAAAGCACCGGGTAGACAGTAACACGGAGGTTATCAACCATTCATATTCTTTAGATATTACGCTTACCAGAGCATTCAATGCACGTTGGTCTGCAGCTATAACGGTTCCGGTAATTTCCAATACACGGTCTTCCAAATATGAACATTATGGAAATAGCAGCAAAAGCGAACACGCCAGGCAGGCAACCCATTCATTTGGCATTGGAGATGCCCGGCTGATGTTGTATCGCTGGATGTTTGATCCCGAAAAAAATAAAAAGGGAAACCTGCAAATCGGGCTGGGCCTGAAGCTCCCGACCGGGGATTACAGGTACCAGGATTATTTCCGGAAAAATGATACCACTTCCACTTTCGGCCCGGTAGACCAATCTATACAGTTAGGTGATGGAGGAACCGGCATCGCTTCTGAAATAAAAGCATATTACAAGCCCGCAAAAAAAATATCGGTATATGCGGATGCTTATTACCTGGTAAATCCAAGGGAACAGAACGGTGTGTCAACTGCCAGGGGCGGAACACCCGGCAGCAACTCTATGAAATACTTTACAGCATATATGAGCGTGCCAGACCAGTATATGGTAAGAGCGGGATTAACATATACGGTTAAACGATTTGAATTTACTTCAGGGATCAGGCTTGAAGGCATACCGGCAGAAGACCTGGTTGGTGGCAATAAGGGTTTCAGAAGGCCCGGTTACGTGATAGCAGTTGAACCGGTAATAAGCTACCGGGCTAAAAAACTTGATTTTTATGTGGCTGTTCCTGTTGCTATTCAGCGTAACCGCGTACAAAGTTATGCCGATAAATTACAAACAACAGCAACCGGTATCTATACACAGGGGGATGCTGCTTTTGCCGATTATTCCCTGAATGCTGGTATTACGATAAATTTTTAAAAATTATGTATGATCAATAGGAAAATTCCAGTATTATTAATTTGCTGCGCCACCCTGTTTTTATTTGGGGTTTGCAAAAAAAGCACCAATAATAACCCTTCCACGCCAGTGCCCACTCCTGTAAACGAAGTGGATTTCTGGCTTACAAAGGCTAATCAATCCGTATTGCTCAGCAAGCAAAGCGCCGTAATTTCATTTGGCACAACTTCCAACCCATACGCTAACATTGAAGTGGATTCTGCAGCAGGATTTCAGCGGGTTGATGGTTTCGGGTATACATTAACGGGAGGAAGTGCCTACCTCATAAACCGGCTTTCAGTAAATGAAAAGGCTTCTTTATTGAATGAACTGTTTGGCAGCGGCAGTAATGCCATCGGCATCAGTTACCTGCGGGTGAGCATCGGTGCATCAGACCTCAGCAGCGAAGTATTCAGTTATAATGATTTGCCTGCGGGACAAACAGATGTAACGTTGTCTAATTTCAGCCTGTCGAAAGATACGGTTGACCTGCTGCCTGTTTTACAGCAGATACTCAGCATCAACCCAAACATAAAGATCATGGGTTCGCCCTGGAGCCCGCCTGTTTGGATGAAAGACAATGGCAGCAGTATCGGAGGAAGCCTCCTGCCCCAGTATTACAGCGTATATGCACAATACTTCGTTAAGTATATCCAGGCCATGGCTGCAAAGGGAATTAGGGTTGACGCCATAACCATCCAGAACGAACCGCAACACGGCGGCAATAATCCCAGCATGCTGATGTCGGCAACCGAACAGGCAACATTTATAAAAAACCATCTGGGCCCGGCATTCCAGTCAGCTGGCATTACAACAAAGATCATTGTATGGGACCATAATTGCGATAATCCCACATATCCCATCACGATACTGAATGATGCAGCTGCAAAGCAATTCATAGACGGCTCCGCTTTTCACCTCTACGCAGGAAGTATCGGGGCTTTGTCAACAGTATATGCTGCTCATCCCGACAGGAACCTGTATTTCACCGAACAATGGACCGGTGCCAACGGGTCATTTGATGGCGATTTCAAATGGCATATACGGAATGTGATCATCGGGGCAATGCGCAATCATAGCAAAATAGCGCTGGAATGGAACCTGGCAAATGACCTCACCTATGGCCCGCATACTCCGGGCGGATGCACCGAATGCAAAGGCGCATTAACCATCGGCGGGAGCATAACCCGAAACGTAGGTTATTATATTGTGGCACAGGTTTCAAAATTCGTTCCGCAGGGTTCGGTGCGCATAGCCAGTACCGAAAGCAGCGGCCTCGGCTCGGTTGCTTTTGTAAGGCCAGACGGGAAAAAGGTATTGCTTGTTTTGAATGACGGCCCTTCAGATATCGTATTCAACATTAAGTACAAGGGAAAATGGGCTGTTACCGGTTTGCCTGCCGGTTCTGCCGGAACATATATTTGGTAAAAATTTAAATACTATAAGATGAAAAACATAAGCCTGGCGCTTTTTACAACGGCTGTGCTGTTATCCTGTTCTAATAAGGAAAACAAGGTTGAACCTGTAACCCCCGTTTCCGGCACATTTTCAACAGACGGGAAAAAAGTGCTTGTATTCAGCACGGCAGACAGTACAAACCTCCGGTTATCGCCAACGGATACACTTTTATTTAAAGACAAAGGGCAGCCCTTTGAGAATGAAGTGACTGTTTTTGTTGACCCTTCCAAATCATTCCAGACATATTTCGGTATCGGAGCGGCGCTAACCGATGCATCGGCAGAAACGTTCTATAAAATGCCGAAAGACAAACAGGATGCTCTGCTGAAAGCCTATTTTGATAAGGATAACGGTATCGGTTATACGGTTGCCCGAACCAACATCAACAGTTGCGATTTTAGCAGCGACATGTATACCTATATAGCCGAAGGAGATAAGGAGTTGAAAACGTTCAATATTGAACATGATAAGAAATTCAAGATTCCGTTTATTAAAGCAGCTATGCAGGCCGCCGGGGGTAAACTAAACTTGTTTGCAAGCCCCTGGAGCCCGCCCGCATTTATGAAAGACAATAACGACATGCTGCAGGGTGGCAAACTGAAGCCTGAATTTTACGATAGCTGGGCTACCTATTTTACCAAATTCATAAAAGCATACGAAAAAGAAGGCGTGCCTGTTTGGGGAATTTCGGTTCAGAATGAACCGATGGCAAAACAACGCTGGGAAAGCTGTATCTACACTGCCGAAGAAGAAAGGGATTTCCTGAAAAAGAGCCTGGGACCAATCATGGAGAAAGAAGGGTTAAAAGAAAAGAAGATCATCGTGTGGGACCATAACCGTGACCTGATTTACCAGCGGGCACAAACCTATTTCAATGATCCCGAAGCAGCAAAATATATCTGGGGGATCGGTTTTCACTGGTATGAAGACTGGAGTGGCGGCACACCCATGTATGATAATCTTAGAAAAGTATATGAGGCATTTCCGGATAAACATATCTTTTTCACAGAAGGTTGTGCAGAAAGTTTTAATGCAACCAGGTACAATGCCTGGAGTTTAGGGGAAGAATATGGTCGTTCCATGATCAATGATTTTAATAATGGTATGGTGGGATTTACAGACTGGAATATTATCCTGGATGAAACAGGCGGGCCCAATCATGTACAGAATTTTTGTTTCGCACCGGTTCATGGCGACACAAAAACAGGCCAGCTGATTTTTACCAACGCTTATTATTATATCGGGCATTTTTCAAAATTCATAAAACCGGGTGCAAAACGGATCATCAGCAGCGCCAGCCGCAGCCAGTTGCTTACTACTGCATTTAAAAATGAGGATGGAACGGTTGTGGTGATTGTAATGAACCAAAGCAATATCAAAACACCATACTTTCTATGGATAAATGGCAAAGCGGTTGAAATAACTGCATTGCCCCATTCAATAGCCACGATAATATTATAGGCAAATGCGTATCCGGAACAATAGAAATACGTTGTTGATCATAACAGCACTGGTTGTTATGGCAACGGGCTGCAGTAAAAAGGAGGATCCCCAATCCTCGCCAATACCACCATCGGCGCTGGTATTGGTACAGGCTAAACTAAACAACAATACAGCGTTAACAACTGCGGTAAATTATAATATCCCGCCAAATGTTTCTGTAAGGCTTTCTTTCAACAATGCCATAGACCGCAGTTCCGTGGCGTCTTCTGTATTTGTAAAGGAGAACGGGAGTGTTTCGTTGCCCGTTAACGTTAGTTATGACAACAATGACAGCACACTTGTAGTTACAGCGTCATCAGCACTAAAGCCAATTACAAAATATACGGTAAGTGCCGGCACCGGATTAAAGTCGGTAAACGGCGGATACCTCAACAGCAACAGCAATATCATTATGGTAACCCATATTGATTCATCAAACAAATTCCCTGTAATAACCGACGATGAACTTCTTACACTGGTTCAGCAGCAAACATTCCGGTATTTCTGGGATTTTGCACACCCGGTGAGCGGTCTTGCCAGGGAAAGAAATAATTCAGGGGAAACGGTTACTTCCGGCGGTTCTGGTTTTGGCATAATGGCCATCCCGGTTGCCATTAACCGATCTTTCATAACCAGGGCGCAGGGACTAACCCGCATGCAGACGATCGTTAGTTTCCTGAAAAACACAGCACAGACATTCCACGGAGCTTTTCCGCACTGGCTGAACGGAACAACAGGAGCCGTTATTCCTTTCAGCACTAAAGATAATGGCGCCGACCTGGTGGAAACCAGTTACCTGGTACAGGGGCTGATATGCGCCCGTGAATATTTTAACCGTGCAGATGCAGCAGAAACAGCGCTGCGGGATGATATCAATACCATCTGTAACGGGGTTGAATGGAACTGGTTCAGGCAGGGTGGCCAGCAGGTACTGTACTGGCACTGGAGCCCCAATTATAACTGGGAAATGAATATGCAGGTAAGGGGCTGGAACGAATGTTTGATCACCTATGTGCTGGCGGCTTCTTCACAGGCATATTCAATTCCAAGGGCTGTTTACGACAACGGATGGGCGCAAAATGGCGCTATGCAGAATAACAATACATATTACGGTTTACCATTACCGTTAGGTCCGGCTTATGGCGGACCGTTATTCTTTGCCCATTATTCATTCCTTGGAATAAACCCCAATGGCCTGAATGATGCCTATGCCAATTATTTCACGCAAAATAAAAACCATACACTGATCAATTACAATCATTGTGTAACCAACCCCAACGGAAACTATGGTTACAGCAACCAGTGCTGGGGCTTAACAGCCAGTGATATAGAAAATGATTATACAGCAAGTTCGCCTGCAAACGACCGTGGTTACATTGCGCCTACAGCAGCGCTTTCCTCCTTTCCCTATACACCGGCGGAATCGATGAATGCACTTAAGTTTTTTTATTATAAACTGGGGGATAAGATCTGGGGCAACTATGGTTTTGTGGATGCATTCTCGTTAAAGAACCCCTGGTTTGCATCTTCAACACTGGCCATTGACCAGGGGCCGATCATCGTGATGATTGAAAACTACCGCACGGGGTTGTTGTGGGATTTGTTTACAAGTGCGCCTGAAGTGAAAACCGGTATGAGGAACCTTGGGTTTATAGCACCATATTTATAAAAGATAAATGAACTGTACATGAAAAAAATATTGGCACTTGTGTTATTAGCCATAGCTTGTATTTCGGTGGAAGCGCAGCAAAAACAACCTGGTAAAGCGGTTCAGCGGCCGGTGAATGTAACTGATGATGCATTGCTTGACCTGGTTCAGAAACAGACCTTCCGGTATTTCTGGGATTTTGCCCACCCGGTAAGCGGAATGGCAAGGGAACGGAGCAACAGCAACTTCGGATATGGCCATGAAACAGTTACTTCAGGAGGCACCGGTTTCGGTATCATGAGCGTAATTGTAGCTACAGAAAGAAAATGGATTTCAAGGGATACGGCTGCCAAATTTTTATTGAAGATGGTTAATTTCCTGTTGAAGGCAGACAGCTACCATGGTGTATTTCCGCACTGGCTAAATGGAGAAACAGGAAAGACCATACCTTTTAGCCGTAAAGATGATGGCGCCGACCTGGTGGAAACTTCCTATTTATTCCAGGGACTGCTTTGCGCCCGGCAATATTTTAATGCTGATAACCGCACAGAAGAGGAGTTAAGGAACCGTATCGGCTGGTTATGGGAAGGCATTGAATGGAATTGGTTTACCAAGGGTGGCGAAGAAGTGCTGTACTGGCACTGGAGCCCCAATAATGGCTGGGCCATGAATTTCCCCATCAGGGGTTTTAATGAATGCCTGATCGTTTATGTACTGGCTGCCAGCGGGGAAAGGTATCCTGTTAGTAAAGACGTGTATCACCGTGGATGGGCCGAAAGCAATTTTTTTAAGAACGGAAAAACATTTTACAATTATACGTTGCCGTTAGGGTTTGATTACGGCGGCCCGCTGTTCTTTTCACATTATTCTTTTTTAGGGCTCGATCCGCGTGGCCTTAAAGACAGGTATGCCGATTATTGGGAACAGAACCGGAACCATACGCTCATCAATCACGCATATTGCATAGATAACCCTAAAAAATTCAAAGGATACGGGGAAGACTGCTGGGGGTTAACGGCAAGCGACACCTATAACGGGTACAATGCATTTTCTCCAACCAACGACGAAGGCACCATAACACCAACGGCCGCATTGTCTGCATTTCCATACACGCCGGAATTCTCCATGAAAGCATTGAAGCATTTTTATAATGACCTGGGCGATAAGATATGGAGTGAATACGGGTTTGTGGATGCATTCAATGAAACACAGAACTGGTATGCCGGCAGCCATCTGGCCATCGACCAGGGCCCTATCATTGTTATGATTGAAAATCACCGGAGCGGTTTACTGTGGAAATTATTTATGAGTTGCCCCGAAATAAAAAGCGGTTTAACCAAACTGGGTTTTGAAAGCCCCTGGCTCAAAAAAGACTGATATGATAAAAATAAAAGTACTGGCTACCTGTTTAATGTTTATCCCGTTATTCCTGTTTTCACAACAGGCGGTAAAAGTGATGAGTTTTAATATCCGCCTCGATGTAAAGTCTGATGGCGAAAACCAGTGGGATAAGCGAAAAGAAAAAGTAGCTTCCCTGATGAATTACTATGAAGCCGATTTCATAGGGGCGCAGGAAGTGCAGCATCACCAGTTGCAGTTCCTGCAGGAAAAACTGGAATCGTATGGTTATATCGGAGTAGGCCGCGACGATGGCAAAGAAGCCGGTGAATATTCATGTATCTTTTATAACAAGGATAAATTTGAAGTGGTTAAACAATCAACGTTCTGGTTGTCGCAAACCCCGGATTCTGTTTCAATGGGTTGGGATGCTGCCTGTAACCGCGTTTGCACATACGGGTTATTCAGGATGAAGCAGGGTAAGCAATTGGTCTGGGTATTTAACACACACTTTGATCATATGGGTGTTACTGCCAGGATTGAATCGGCACGCCTGATTGCTTCCAGGATCGAAGCGTTAACAGGTTCGAAGCAATACCCGGTGATATTGATGGGAGATTTCAATTCAAAGCCGGAAGATGCCCCGGTACAATATCTTGAAAAAAAGTTCCTTAACTGCAGGGCAACAAGCGAGCAGCCACCTTACGGGCCTTCGGATACCTGGAACGGGTTTGAATTTGATAAAACACCTTCCGGCTGTATCGACCACATTTTTATAGGCAGGAACGACAAGATTAAAGTGAAGAAATTCGCAACTATAACGGATTCGTATGAACGAAAATACCCTTCTGACCATTTTCCCATTTTAGCCACGCTTATAATCAGATGATATGAATAGTAAGATTTACATAATTCTTGCATGGCTGCTGTTTGCAAGTAGCCATGAAATGAACGGTCAGCAAAAGACCTATTGTAACCCGGTAAATATCGATTATGGGTACACGCCCATCCCAAACTTCAGCCAATGGGGAAAACACCGTGCTACGGCCGATCCGGTAATTGTTAATTACAAAGGTGATTTTTATTTGTTCTCTACAAACCAATGGGGTTACTGGTGGAGCAATGATATGAACAGGTGGAATTTTATATCCAGAAAATTCCTTCGTCCCTGGAATGAAGGTTACGATGAATTGTGCGCACCGGCAGTTGGCATTATCGGCGATACCATGATTGTATTTGGATCTACCTATACCGGTAAATTCACCGTATGGATGAGCACCAATCCCAAAGCCAACGACTGGAAACCGCTGGTAGATTCATTCGATATCGGCGGATGGGACCCGTCCTTCTTTACCGATGATGACGGAAAGTTATATATGTATAATGGCAGCAGTAACCGGTTTCCGCTGTATGGCATTGAACTCAACAGGAAAACCCTCCTGCCAATAGGTACCCGAAAAGAGATGTACCTGCTGGAACAGGAGCGCTATGGCTGGCAGCGTTTCGGCGAAAACATGGACAATACATTTCTCGATCCGTTTATAGAGGGAGCGCATATGACTAAACATAACGGTAAATATTACCTGCAGTATGGCGCACCGGGTACCGAGTTCAGTGGTTATGCCGATGGTGTGGTAGTTGGTGATTCGCCCCTGGGGCCGTTTACGCCACAGTCAGACCCGCTCAGTTTTAAACCCGGTGGTTTTTCAAGGGGAGCCGGGCACGGTTCTACTTTTGTTGATAACCAAAACAACTGGTGGCATGTATCTACCAGTATCGTATGCGTTAAAAACACTTTTGAAAGAAGGATTGGTATCTGGCCTGCCGGTTTCGACAGCCAGGGAACCATGTATTGCAATACGGCTTTTGGCGATTATCCGCAATATCTTCCTGCTGCCAGAAACAAAACGGCTACCGGGCCGGGATGGATGCTGCTCAATTACAAGAAACCCGTAACCGTTTCCTCCACATGGGGAAGCTATTTTGCAAACAATGCCGTTGATGAGAACATTAAAACCTATTGGAGCGCCGCTACTTCCAATGCCGGCGAATGGATACAGAGCGATTTGGGAAACCTTTGTACCGTAAACGCCATACAGCTTAATTATGCCGACCAGGATGCCGCTTTCCTTGGTAAATCTCAGGGAGTATACCATCAATACAAACTGCTTTATTCAGCCGACGGGAAAAAATGGAACATGCTGGCAGACAAAAGCAAAAACAAAACAGATGTACCGCATGATTATGTGGAACTGAAAGAACCCGTTATGGCCAGGTATATTAAGCTGGAAAATATTCAGATGCCTACCGGGAAATTCGCAATCAGCGGGCTCAGGGTATTTGGCAACGGTAATGGCGACCTACCGCAGGCTGTAGAAGGCTTCATCGTGTTACGTACGGAAAAGGATAAACGCAGTGCTTATATCAAATGGAAACCGGTAGACAATGCGTATGCTTACAATATTTATTATGGAACGGAGCCCGATAAGCTGTATTCCTGTATCATGGTACACGATTTTAATGAATACTGGTTCAAGGCCATGGACAGGAACAAACCTTATTATTTTTCCATTGAAGCGGTGAATGAAAATGGCGTTTCTGAAAAAACGAAAGTTAGCAGGGCCGACTAACCGGCACCGTATACAGGGAAAAGACTGATAGCAGTAATGGTTAAAACTGCAAAAACGAACATGTTAAATTAAAAACAGGTTGAAGAAATTTATTTTTTTATTAGGACTGTTGCCGGCAATCAGCACATGGAATATACAGGCCCAAAAAACACCATTTCAAGATGAGATTGAAGCCTTCAGGAAGCAGGACAGTACAACGTTTCCTGCTAAAGGCGCTATCCTGTTCACCGGCAGTTCTTCCTTCAGGATGTGGAACAATTTGACTGATTATTTTAAGGGATATACAGTAATCAACCGGGGATTTGGCGGGGCCACGCTTTCAGACCTTATCTACTATGCGCCCGATATAATATTTCCCTATGAGCCCAGGCAACTGGTTATATATTGCGGGGAGAACGACCTGGCATCATCCGATACCGTTACGGCAAAAATGCTGGCAGATAAATTCGTATATTTATTTACGTTAGTAAGAAACAGGTACCCGGGCCTTCCGGTGGTTTTTGTTTCCATAAAACCCAGCCCAAGCAGGAAACAGCTAATCCCGCGAATTAAAGAAGCTAATAGCAGGATAAAGGGTTTTTTGAGCAGGCAGCAAAGAACAGCCTATGCAGACGTATACCGGAATATGGTAGGAAAAGACGGGCAACCGATAGGCAGTTTGTTCCTGGCAGATAGTTTACACATGAATGAAACCGGATATTCTATATGGCAAAAAGCCATAAAACCATTATTATTGAAAGATTAAACAAACCAACATGAAGAGATTCCTTTTATTGATCGCTTTGATGAGTTCAACAGCCCTGTTTGCACAGGATAAGGCGAAACCTGCCGATTCAAAAATGAACCTGTTCATCAGCACCCTGATGAAAAAGATGACACTGGAAGAAAAAATTGGCCAGTTAAACCTACCGGGTTCAGGCGATATTGTAACCGGGCAGGCGAGCAATTCCGATATTGCGAAAAAAATTAAAGATGGTGCCGTTGGCGGATTGTTTAACATAAAATCGGTTGCCAAAATACGGGATGTTCAAAAAGTGGCCGTAGAACAATCCAGGTTAAAGATTCCAATGATTTTTGGAATGGATGTGATACATGGGTACCAGACAACTTTCCCGATTCCATTGGCTTTAGCCTGTACATGGGACATGGGCCTGATAGAACAATCTGCCAGGATTGCTGCAACGGAAGCGAGCGCTGACGGTATCAACTGGACATTTTCTCCCATGGTGGATATTGCCCGCGACGCCCGCTGGGGACGCATTGCAGAAGGAAGCGGCGAAGACCCTTTTCTGGGATCTGCTGTTGCAAAAGCCATGGTAAAGGGATACCAGGGAAATGATCTGAAACAGGAGAATACCATTATGGCATGTGTAAAGCATTATGCCATGTATGGCGCTGCAGAAGCAGGAAGGGATTATAACACTACAGACATGGGAAGGGTGCGAATGTTTAATGACTACCTCCCTCCTTATAAAGCAGCCATTGATGCAGGCGCCGGATCTGTAATGGCTTCTTTCAATGAAGTTGATGCAATACCTGCAACCGGCAATAAATACCTGATGACCGATGTATTGCGCAAACAATGGGGATTTAAAGGATTTGTTGTTACTGATTATACCGGTATAAACGAAATGACAGACCATGGGATGGGTAACCTGCAGGCCGTATCTGCGTTGGCTCTAAAAGCCGGTATCCATATGGATATGGTTGGCGAAGGATTTTTAACAACGCTGAAAAAATCATTGCAGGAAGGGAAGGTTACTTTAAAGGAAATAGAAGATGCATGCCGCCTGGTGCTGGAAGCGAAATATAAACTGGGTTTGTTTGATGATCCGTATCGCTACTGCGATGAAGAAAGGGCAAAAAGAGATATATATACTGTTGAAAATATTGAAGTAGCCAGGAAAATTGCCGGGGAAAGTTTTGTGCTGCTGAAGAACGAGGATAATTTACTGCCACTGAAAAAAACGGGAACCATTGCTTTAATTGGCCCACTCGCTGACTCAAAAGAAAACATGCCGGGCACCTGGAGTGTGGCCACAGACCTAAACACGGCAGTTTCTGTGCGGACCGGCTTACAAAATGCATTGGGAAATAATGCAAAGGTATTGTATGCAAAAGGCTCTAACCTGATGCATGATAGTGCTTATGAACTAAGGGCAACCATGTTCGGCAGGTCGCTCAACCGTGATTCACGTACGGCAGCCCAGTTGTTGAATGAAGCGCTGGCTGTTGCTGAGCAGGCAGATGTGATTGTAGCTGCATTGGGCGAAGCATCAGAAATGAGCGGCGAAAGTTCAAGCAGGTCAGATATCGGCATACCGGATGCACAAAAGGAATTACTGGCCGCCCTGCTCAATACGGGTAAGCCGGTTGTATTGTTGTTATTTGCCGGAAGGCCCATGACCATCAAATGGGAAAGCGAACATGTTCCGGCTATCCTGAACGTATGGTTTGGGGGGTCTGAAGCAGGAAATGCCATCGCCGATGTGTTGTTTGGCGACGTTAACCCATCCGGTAAACTAACCACTACATTTCCGCAAAACGTTGGACAGGTTCCCATGTATTACGCACAAAAAAATACCGGCCGGCCATTGGGCGCCGGAAAATGGTTTGAAAAATTCCGGTCCAATTATATTGATGTGTCCAATGATCCGCTTTATCCTTTTGGATATGGGTTAAGCTATACGAATTTTGTTTATGGCAACATCAGTGTAAGCAGCAAAAACCTGAAAGGCAATCAAACCCTAACCGCATCCGTTAGTATTGCCAATACCGGGAAAAGAAATGGTAAAGAAGTGGTTCAGTTATATATACGTGATCTGGTTGGCAGTATAACCAGGCCCGTAAAAGAACTGAAAGGATTTAAAAAAGTGGAAATAAATGCCGGTGAAACAAAAACGGTTTCTTTCAGTATAACGCCCGAACTCCTTAAGTTTTATAACAGCGACCTGAAATATGACTGGGAATCCGGTGACTTTGAGATTATGATCGGAACAAATTCAGGTGATGTTAAGAAAACAACCATCAACTGGGTTAAATAATTATAACATAACCCCCCAACGCAGGTTTATTTAGGCGCATGAAAAAAATAACAACTTGTTTATTTTTTATTTTCATAGGATTCGCTGCTCATGCCC
This sequence comes from uncultured Chitinophagaceae bacterium, assembly GCA_937996595.1. Taxonomy (GTDB): domain Bacteria; phylum Bacteroidota; class Bacteroidia; order Chitinophagales; family Chitinophagaceae; genus Ferruginibacter. The sequence continues at coordinate 5,375 of CALKVC010000033.1, read as the reverse complement.
AGGATATGTCCCTGTATCAGAAAAAATGGATCGTACAGGGTAAAGATACCATGCCTTACCGGTTACTCTTACCCGAAAATTATGATGTGGCAAAAACCTATCCTGTAATATTTTTTCTTCATGGCTCAGGTGAAAGGGGGAATGACAATGAAAAACAGCTTACACACGGGGCTGCGCTTTTTTTGAAACCCGAACTGCGTGAAAAACACCCCGCCATCGTTGTCTTTCCGCAATGCGCCATTGACGGTTATTGGAGTAATGTGTTAAGAACGTTTGATTCAACCCAAAAAATTACATACAATTTTGTAGCAGCCGGAGAACCAACTGCCGATATGCGGCTGTTGCAGCAACTGGTAAAATATATTTTACAAACCTACCGGGTAAAAGGCAGCCAGGTTTATGTTGGTGGTTTATCAATGGGCGGTATGGGAACGTTCGAACTGGTTCGCAGGATGCCCGGGATATTCGCAGCAGCGTTTCCCATCTGCGGCGGCGCAGTGCCTTCTACAGCGAAAGCAATGAAGGGTGTAAAATGGTGGATATTTCATGGAGGGAAAGATGATGTGGTTGATATGTCTTTCTCACAAAAAATGGCAGAAGCGTTAAAGAAAGAAAAGGCTGAAGTCAGGTTCACCGTTTACCCGGAAGCAAATCACAATAGCTGGGATCGGGCATTTGCAGAACCCGCGTTACCGGACTGGTTATTTGCACAATACCGGTAAGGGCTAACTGTAGTTTGTAAACAGCAAAGGAGAAAAGGGTTATGCAAATGGGTTTCTGTAACAGCGCCTCATTGCCCCTGCTGTTTAAGTTGTATTTTTACCCTTATTTTGAAATTGAATATACCTGTACATGACTGAAATAAAAAACCTGATTTTCGACCTGGGCGGCGTTCTCCTTAATATCGATTACAACAGGACCAAACATGCCTTTAAGGAGCTTGGTTACACAGATTTCGGGAATATGTACTCTATGTTAAAGGGGAACAACGTTTTTGACAACCTGGAAACAGGTCATATTTCCGAAGATGAGTTTTATCAGTACATGACTGCTGCTGCCAACGGCAATATAACCAACCGGCAGGTACAGGATGCCTGGAATGCCATGTTACTCGATTTCAGGGCAGAGAGCCTGCAACATTTGAAGAAACTAAGGAAGGATTACCGCATTTTCCTGTTAAGCAATACCAATGCCATCCACAAAAAGGCATTTGACCGTAGATTGAACGAACAAACAGGTGTAGCCGGACTGGAAAACTATTTTGACAAAGCATATTTTTCGCAGCAGGTGGGTTTACGAAAACCCGATGCAGGCATATTTGAATTCGTATTGCAGGATGCCGGCATCCTGGCAGCAGAATCACTTTTTATAGACGACCTGCCGCCCAATATTGAAACAGCAGCCAGGCTGGGCTTTAAAACCCACTTGTTATTGCCCGAAGAAAGAATTGAAAACCTTATGTATTATTGAAAACCAGCAGTATTTATAGAAAGTATTTAGTTATTTAACTTCTTCATAATCAATGTAGTCCTCAGCTGAAGGCCGCCTGGCCGCGGTATTTGCCTGCTGCCTTCCGGAGTAAGGTTGCTCTGGTGCAGGCGACTGGTTTTGCTGGTCCATCCGTTCCTGCATGGCATTCATTTTTTGTTTAACCTGTTTGGTGGTTTTGTAAACAGGAATGATAAACTCGAAAATGAATTTATACAATATATATATGACAAACAGTTGAAAAACTAACTTGATGATATTCATAAAGCAAAGGTATGCAGCCGGTAAAATATCTTCCTGTTAATTTTTTGTATGGCAGAATGGGTTCAATTTGGCTGTAAACGGGTTTATACCTATATTTGCACTGGAAAAGAATGAAAAAGAAGGGAACCGGGGTGTTCCCTTCTTCTTTTGTAAGCACCATGATAAAGGACAATCAAATAGGAACCATAGAAAAGTTATTGCAGCCATTGCTTACGGATGATATTTTCCTGGTAGAGATAAAGATAAAGCCGGTTAACAATATCAAGATTTTCCTGGATGCAGACAGTGGGTTAGGTATTGAAAAATGTATCAGAATAAACCGGGCGCTGTATAAGATAATGGAGGAAATGGCCATTTACCCCGACGGTGATTTTTCGCTGGAGGTATCCAGCCCTGGTATCGGCGAACCGCTGAAAATGCACCGACAGTATGTTAAAAATACCGGGAGGGATATTGAGGTAACCCTGAACGACGGAAATAAACAGGCAGGCAAACTGGTTTCAGTAAATGAACAGCAAATAGAATTATCATTTACCGAAGGGAAAAATAAAAAAGCGGTCACCAAACAACTGGCAATACCATTGGCTGATATAAAACAGGCAATTGTTCTTATAAAATTTTAATAACAAATAAAAATCCCCATCCGGCGGGGAAAGGAAATGGCCGGGGTGGAATATGGCAAGCATTAATTTAATTGACTCCTTCCAGGAATTTAAAGAAGCAGAGAACATCGATCGCCCTACCTTAATGAAGGTGATGGAAGATGTATTCAAAACACTGATCCGTAAAAAATACGGCAGCGACGAATGCTTCGACGTAATCGTAAACGACCAGAAAGGTGACCTGGAAATATTCCGGCGCCGTACCATTGTTGAAGATGACGACCTGTATAATACACTTACGGAAATAGAATACAAGGATGCGATCAAAATTGAGCCGGATTACCAGGTAGGGGAAGAACTGTATGAAGAGGTGGATATCCAGAAAGAATTTGGCCGCAGGGCTATACTGGCCGGAAAGCAAACACTGGCTGCCAGGATCAACGACCTGAAAAAGAATATCCTGGTTAAAAAGTATGAAGATCGTGTAGGCGAAATCGTTAGTGGTGAAGTGTACCAGGTTTGGAAAAAGGAAGTGCTGATACTTGATGAAGACGGAAATGAAATGCTGCTGCCAAAATCTGAACAGATTCCAACAGATTATTTCAAAAAGGGTGAAAATGTGAGGGCGGTTGTAAAAAAAGTGGAACTGAAGAACAGCCAGGCTGTTATCATATTATCACGTACCAGCCCGTCATTCCTGGAAAAACTGCTTGAAATTGAAGTACCTGAAATATTTGACGGCCTGATAGTGGTTAAAAAGATTGTACGTGACCCCGGAGAAAGGGCCAAAGTGGCTGTTGAAAGTTACGACGACAGGATTGACCCGGTTGGGGCCTGTGTGGGTATGAAAGGAAGCCGTATCCATGGCATCGTTCGCGAACTGAAAAATGAGAATATAGATGTGATCAACTGGACATCAAACACCCAATTGCTCATACAGCGGTCATTAACACCGGCCAAAATAACGAGCATCGACCTGGATACGGAGAAAATGCATGCTAATGTGTATCTCAAGCCCGACCAGGTGTCACTAGCTATCGGAAGGCGTGGTGTTAACATCAAACTTGCCTGTGAACTTACCGGTTATGAAATAGATGTGTTCCGCGATAATGAAGGGGAAGAAGAAGATTTTGATATCAACCTGGAAGAGTTTACAGATGAGATTGAAGGATGGGTGATAGATGAACTCAAGCGTGTTGGTTGCGATACCGCCCGTTCGGTGCTCGACCTCACGGCTGAAGAACTGGAGCGCAGGACCGACCTGGAAAAAGAAACAATTGAAGATGTACGGAGGATACTGAAAGAAGAATTTGAAAGGGAATAATCTATGTTAATGTACAATGTATGATTGATGTATTATGAGAGAAGTCTCAATGGGAAACAGGCAGAGATCAGGCATTTGCATTAGAGGTAATATAATACGAATAATTAAAGAAAATTTTGTCCCCCCGGGGGCTGTAACAACTAAGAATGGCAGAAGTAAACACACCAAGGTTGATGGCGGCAGCCAAAGAATTTAATATAGGTGCACACACCTTGATAGACTTTCTTAAATCCAAAAATTTTAATGGTGACGACCTGAAACCCACCACTAAACTTACGGAAGAGATGTACCGTGTATTGCAGTCGGAGTTCCAGCAGGACAAAGCTGCCAAACAGAAAGCGGAACAGATTGATCTTCCCAAAGGAGCCGGAGCCGGTGAACCCAAGAAAAAAAGAGACGAAGAAGACCTTTCCATTAAAAAGAAAGAAGAAAAAGTAAAGGCAAAAGAGGTAGAACCGGTAGCTGAAGTGAAACCTGAAGCAGCAGAAATAAAAGAACAGCCTGAACAACCGAAAGAAACAAAACAGGCTGGTAAGGAAACAGAAGTATCTATCAGTAATATTGATGCACCGGAACTTGAAGCGCCTAAAGTGCTCGACAAGATAGACCTGGATGCCATTGATTCATCAACACGCCCGAAAAAATCATCCAAAAAAGATACAGGCACAACCGAGAAAGCAAAGAAAACCGGTAAGGAAGAAAAAGAAGCGCCTGTAGTACAACCGGCTGCGGAAGAATCAGCACCGGCACCCGCTGGCGAAGTATCTGCGGAAGGTCCGGCTATTGTTGAACCGCCGATGATTGAAAATATACAGGCGCAGAAACTTACCGGCCCCAAAATACTTGGAAAGATAGAGCTGCCGGTTGATAATGATACCAGGCCAAGGAAAGAATCGAATGAAGACAAGCGCAAGCGTAAGCGTATCCCTATAGAAAAGAAACCGGGGTCGCCGGCACAGGGAACGTCTATGCCTCCCCGTGGTAACCGTGCCATACCGGATAACCGGCACACAGGTGGCCAGGGACGCCCATCCCAGGGTGCAGGCCGTTTTGCAAAACCCGCACACGGAGCTTCTCAGAAGCGGGAAGAAAAAATAATTGATGCCAAAGAGATACAGGAAAAGCTGAAGCAGACACAGGCTAAACTGGCCGGAGCGGGAGGCCGTGGTAAAAGCCTTAAAGCCAAATACCGTAAGGCCAAGCGTGAGGAAATGGCCGAACAACAGGGAGCAGAAGGGCAGGAAAGCAATAAACTGCAGGTAACGGAATATATATCTGTGAGTGAACTGGCGGGTTTGATGGATGTTAGCTTTGCCGATGTTATCAGTAAATGTATGAGCCTGGGCATCATGGTTTCTATTAACCAGCGCCTGGAGGCGGATGTGATTGAACTGGTTGCCGGGGAATTTGATTATGAAGTGGAATTTATTGGCGTGGATGATGCGGCAGAAATGGAGGAAGAAGATGATGAAGACGCACCCGAACACCTGAAGCCAAGGGCGCCCATCGTTACCATTATGGGCCACGTAGATCACGGTAAAACATCGTTACTTGATTATATCAGGCATACAAACGTGATTGCGGGTGAAGCGGGCGGTATTACCCAGCATATCGGCGCTTATGAAGTTACCACCAAAGACGGACGGGCCATTACATTTTTGGACACACCTGGACACGAAGCGTTTACAGCTATGCGT
>CALKVC010000032.1 GCA_937996595.1 uncultured Chitinophagaceae bacterium | reverse complement strand
AACTTTTCCCTGCAGGTTATACACCTCCGTTAGTACGATATAGATCCCTTGTAAAAGCCTGACCGATTTCTCTCCAAGCCCGTCCCAGCGGTAACTTCCGCTAAGGCCGCACAGGCTGTTGCGTTCCAGGTAACGGACTATCCTGCCACTGGCATCAAAAATGGTAATGTTACATACATAACCTGGTTCAGGAAAAGAATATATTACCTGTGCATAGTCGTCTATGCCGTCATTATCCGGACTAATGATTTCAGGAGCCAGCAAAACCTCACCCGTTACCCCTGTTTCCTTACCCGCCTGTGAATTACGGTACGTGGGCGTTCCATAATGTACACTGGTAGCTGCGCTGTGCCAGTTTTGCCCTTCATTAGAATCTGCTTCATAGTCTATCCGTTCCAGTGCTATCCCTTCCCGGTTGCTGATCAGTTTGAAATGCCATGATTCATTGTACGCAACTTCGTCAATTACATTACCCTGCTCATCCAGCAGAACTACCTGCCCTTTATCATCATTAAAAGATGGCATATCCATAACTTCCAAAAATGCTTCCGGTTTCATAGCTACATAATTATTCAGTACCAGCGATGCTTTTTCGGTAATCACGATGAAATCGCCCGGGAAAAACAGGTAATCTTCAGCCGAAAGTTGCCTGATCACTGAAAGAACGCCTGATGTATTCCTCCCGGCCACATAGGCATTACGCAGGTTCAGCACCTGTTCACTCCGGTTATAGATTTCAACATAATCGTTACCGTTAGGCCACGGGTTGAATAATATCTCATTAATGACTATGCTTTTTTTGTCAGTATGTTCATACAAGGCAACCCTCGCCGAATTATCCTGCCCGATGCTATTACCGCTGCAATCCGTTATGGCACCAACGGAAATTATATATATCCTGTTTCGCTGCAAGGCTGCATTGCCTGCATATCGCAGTACAACCCTGTTAAACAGCCCGGGTAAGGCGGATGCCGATATAGGTGAACCGATACCCTCGCCAATGGTGTAACTGCCGGCTACTGAAGCTTGTATGCTGTCGAGTGGCTCATTAAAAACAAGCACCACTGTTACACTATCGGTAGCGTATGCACGCAATAGTTTTGGGGATACGGTATCGGCATTCAAGCCCGCTGCCGCATTACGTTTTCCCGGCGTGCCCCCGCTTATATCCAAACTGGCAGCCCAGTTGCTGATGCCGGTACAGGGATTACCGGTATCCACCATTTCAAGTGACCAGCCTCCTGCCTTTTTAAGTTCATTGTGATACCATTCATCTGTATAATGTATGGTATGAATGGTTTTACCTTCTTCAGAAAGCAGCGATATCTCATCACTTGTATTACCCAGGGAAGGAAAAGTGGAAAGTGCAATTACAGGGCCATAAGCCGACATGGCTGTTGCCGCTCCGGCCGAACAAACAATCACAAAACTATCAGGCTTCAATATATACTCCGGCATCGCGCCGCTTTGTGATGTTGGTTTTTGCAGGCGCCAGCCTTTCAGGTTGATATCAAAAACACTTGTATTGGTAAGTTCAACCCACTCATATTCCGGCAAGGCAACCGGCGGGAAAGGGTCTGCCATCAGTTCATCAATCAGAATGTCATACGGCAGGGCAATCACATAACTGAAGTTTCCAGAAACCTGGTTAATGACATTGCCTGCCAGATCAGTAACCGAATTTACCTGTACCGATAGATTGGTGCGGATAGGAAAACTGTTTGTAAACTCCAGGCGGACCTTTGCCGGGTTAAGCGGATCACGTGTAGCCGAAAGCGGGAAACCAATACCATTGCTTACTTCGTAATTTACCAGCTGCTGGCTGCTGGCCAAACTTACCGGTTCATTAAACAAAATATCCAGCGTAGTTGTGCTTGTTGCTATACAGGAAACAAGTTGCGGTGGCGTAAGGTCAGGAACAAAGGGCCCGGCTGATATGTCATCAAAAAAATGTTTCTGAAAAAAACCGGTTGTGCTTTGCCTGACCAATATCCCAAAAAATGATCCGTTGAGATACGTTGCATCGGTTGCATTTCCTTCTGCAAACATTCCGGATGCATTGTGGTTTCGGTATAACATCCAGTTATTGCCAGCATCACGCACAACACTTATCCGAAGGTTGTTTGAACTGCTGTTCAGGATTCCGTTTTCTCCATCAATGATACGGCTAACGGTACCGCTGTCTTTCCTGAATAAACTGATATCGTCATCTGTGCCTCCTATCCGCACAAAATACCCTTTATTGGATGCTGTAGTAAGATTGCTTTCTGAAGCGGTTAAAAATACATCTGTATAATTTGAGCCAGATGTATTAAATAGCAGGTTACAGGTAAAATCCCATTGGGCGGATGTTGCCAGCGAACTGACGGTGCTTATCTGATAAAAACTGTTAGCTACGGTATGATTGCTTTGCAACTGCAGTTGCGGGTTTATCATGAAAGCTGCTGTATCACCTGTCCAGGCCGGATGGGCAGACAGGTTTCCATCGCTGAAATTGTCTGTAAACTGTCCCTTGCACAAAACCGGAACCAGCATGGCCGGTAATAGTATTCTCCATATTGTTTTCATGTTTCAAAGTTATTTCCTCACAATGCAAAGCCTTATACGATTGCGCTTAATTATATTCAGCCAAGCCAAAGAATCTTTATTTTTGTAAAAACTTATATAAAGATGAACGTTGCGGTTGTAGGGGCCACTGGCCTGGTTGGAACAAAAATGCTGCAGGTGCTGGCAGAAAGGAATTTTCCGGTGACCGATCTGTTGCCTGTTGCCTCTGAAAGGTCTGTAGGAAAAGACATTGAATTCCGTGGTAAGAAATACAAGGTTGCTGGCATGCAGGAAGCCATAGATGCAAAACCGGCCCTGGCGTTATTTTCTGCCGGTGGGGCAACGTCTCTTGAATGGGCGCCACGGTTTGCTGCGGCCGGTATAACAGTGATTGATAATTCCAGTGCCTGGCGCATGGATAAGGACAAGAAACTGGTGGTGCCAGAAGTAAATGGCCATGTGTTAACGGCTTCAGACAAGATCGTAGCCAACCCCAATTGTTCAACCATACAAATGGTGGTGGTATTAAAGCCGCTGCATGACAGGTACAACATAAAAAGGGTTGTTGTAAGCACCTACCAGAGTGTAACGGGAACCGGCGTGAAGGCTGTACAGCAGATGATGAATGAAAGGAAAGGGATAACAGGTGAAATGGCTTACAGATATCCAATTGACCAGAATGCCATCCCGCAGATAGATGTGTTTCTGGAAAACGGTTACACAAAGGAAGAGATGAAGATGGTGAATGAAACCAAAAAGATAATGGGCGACGACAGCATACATGTAACGGCAACCTGTGTACGCATTCCAACCATGGGCGGGCACAGTGAAAGCGTGAACATTGAATTTGAAAATGATTTTGACCTGGCTGAAGTGAGACAATTGTTAAGCAATGCGCCCGGTGTGGTGCTGCAGGATGATATCGCTAACTTCATTTACCCGATGCCATTAACGGCGCATGACAAGGATGATACTTTTGTTGGCCGCATACGACGTGATGAAACGCGTGCAAATACGCTTAATTGCTGGATCGTAAGTGATAACCTTCGTAAAGGCGCCGCCACCAATGCCATACAGATTGCGGAAGACATGATAAAAAGGGGATTGCTTTAACCATGCTTGTCTTGTAGGTATCCATTTTTACGGTGCTATGATCTTTCTGAATGTAAGGTTTATCCTTACCCCTGCCGGCTTCGCGGTTTTGGGGATGCTGTGTTGCCAGTAATGCTGCATTTCCCCGGCCATCAGCAATAAACTTCCGTTTGTGATGTTTATGGCATTTTTCAATGAACGGTCCTGCACATGCCGGATCATGAATTTCCGGCAATCGCCAAAACTTACAGATCCTATGGCAGGGTTTTTTCCCAGCTCCTTCTCATCATCCCGGTGCCAGCCCATGCTATCCTGCCCGTCACGGTAAAGGTTCAGTAATACGCTGTTGAATGTAAACCCGGAGAATTTCTCCAAACGGGTTTTTATTTCATTAAGCATCCTTGTCCAGGGTTCAGGCTGCATCGTAATGCCGGAATAACGGTAAGCTATACCCGCATCTCCATACCAGGCGGTGAGCCTCGGCTGCATCAGCTTCTTTCCGAAAATGACGATGGGTTCCTGTTTCCAGGAAATTTCATCAAGTAAACCATTAAAATAGTGCAGGCTCTCTTCATTGGTGAAGAATGAAGGATAGTAATACAGTTCGCCGTTTGCAGGTAATAAGTTATCTGGCATCGGTGCAAAGAAATTTAAAACAGGGAAACATGTAACGGATACAGTATGCAGCGCTTAAACCCTTTTCCGGTAACTGACAACGGCCCAGCCATTCAGCACAACGGCGAACCCGAAGATGATTGCGAGGTGCTCTTTAATTTCAGCAAAACCGCTTCCTTTCAATACCACCATCCGCAGCACTTCAATGAAATAGGTGACCGGGTTAGCCTTCGTAACCAGTTGCGCCCAGTATGGCATGCTTTCCACCGCCGTATACAAGCCGCCCAGCAATACAAAGATCATCATCAGGAAAAAGGAGATCAGCATTGCCTGCTGTTGCGTGGCCGTAAAGGTGGATACCAGGAGGCCAAGACCAAGAACTGCGAGCAGGTAAACAGCAGCAAATGCATAGATCACGGTAAAACTACCCAGCGGGATGATACCGTAAAAGATCCTGGAAACAGCGAATCCGATGGTAAGCACAACCAGGCCGAGTATCCAGAAAGGTATCAGTTTACCCAGGATGAACTGCCACTTCCGGATCGGAGTTACATTGATCTGTTCAATGGTACCTGCTTCTTTTTCCTTTACAATGTTCAGGGAGGCCAGGAAAGATCCCACCATGGTCAGCAGGATGGCGAGGATGCCTGGCACCATGAAAAATTTGTATTTCTGCTGCGGGTTATACCAGTTTGCATGCTGCACTTCAATGGAGGTTACCGGGCTGAACCGGGGAAACTGTATCCATTCCAGCCTCACTTCGCGGTTGAAATCCTGGATGATATTTCGCAGGTATGCGGCACCGAGGTTTGCCTTAACCCCATTGATGGCATTTACAGCCAGGAACAATGTTGACTCATCTTCCTTAACCAGGTTTTTCTCAAATGATGGCGGTATCTCCAGGATAAGGTCGGCTTTGTCTTTTTCAATGTCTGCCATCGCCGCACGGTATGAATCGGTATAGTTTTCCAGGATAAAATATCCAGATGCCTTAATTTTTGAAACCAGTTTATTCGAATAGACCGAGTGGTCATGGTCTACAACAGAAACCCGGATATTCTTCATCTCATAATCGGCTGCCAATGGAAGGATGATCAGTTGCATTACAGGCATCATGAACAGCATCCTCAGGATCGATTTGTTCCTGAATATCTGCCGGAATTCCTTCTGCAATAAAAATAGTAATGACCTCATGCCAGCCTGATTTTAAATTTTTTGATACTCAGTGCCAGGAAGAAAAGCATCATGCCGGTTAGTACAGCCAGCTCTTTCCATATCAGGTTTATTCCCACTCCCTTTATCATTACAGACCGTACAATGGAATAGAACCACTTTGCCGGAACAAGATTTGACATCACCTGCAATGGCATGGGCATATTCTCAATGGGAAACATAAAGCCGCTAAGCATCACCGTTGGAAGAAAAAGCCCAACCAGGGAAATGAACATGGCAGTCTGCTGCGAATCGGTCGCTGAAGATATCAGCAATCCCAAAGAGAGGGATGCCAATGCAAAGATCATGCTGGACCCTATCAGTAAGGCAAGGCTTCCGTTAATGGGCACATCCAGTACAAACACGCTTAACAGCAAGATGCTGAAGATATTCACCATTGACAGCAGGAAATAAGGCACTGCCTTTGCAATGGTAATGATGGCAGGCCGTACCGGTGATACGAGCAATATTTCCATGGTGCCTGTTTCTTTCTCCCGTACAATGGTGATGGCGGTCATCAGGGTGCAAACCAGCATGAGCACCATCGCCATCACACCCGGTACAAAACTATAGGAGCCTTTCAATGCCGGGTTATACAGCATCCTCATTTCAGTATGAATGGTATACGGCAGTTTACGGTTGTTGGTGATGCGGTCCTGGTAATCCATGATAACCGTTGTGGCATAGTTGGTAAGTGTATTGGCTACATTGGGATCGGAAGCATCGGCTATCAACTGAACCTGTGCCTTCTGGAAATGGGTAAGGTCTTCATTGAAATGCTGAGGAAACACTACGACCATCCTTATCTTGCCCGATCGGAAAGCAGGTTCTATCTGTTTATGGTCATGCAGGTTTGCGGTGATATCGAAATAACGGCTGGCTTCCAGTTCCAGATCGGAAGAGCACACGTCTGAACTCC
>CALKVC010000031.1 GCA_937996595.1 uncultured Chitinophagaceae bacterium | reverse complement strand
GCCCTGATTAAACTTTTGCACTACTGTAAACTCAAATTCAGTTCCTTGATCTTTGAAGCTCATTGGTTGTTACCTGTTTTTAATAGCACAACACGTAAAAAACATAGTATTATAAAAAAAATCATGAATTATCGGATATCCCGTTGCACAACATATATACATTCAGTTTTCATTTGCTGATAATAACTTAAAATTGCAAAGGGATTCACAAACATCATTATAACCAAAATTGTATGACAGATTTAGCTTTCAATAAGAATGAAGATGCCATGAAAATGGCCTGGAGCCGTGTGAAAAGGGAGAAAGAAAAAATTTATGAAGGAGGCGGTAAAAAAGCCATCGAGAAACAAAAGGAAAAAAATAAATTAACAGCCCGCGAACGCATCCGTTTTTTGTGCGATGCCGATAAACCATTCATTGAAATAGGCACATTTGCCGGCTATGAAATGTATCCTGAATACGGCGGTTGCCCTTCCGGCGGCACGGTGAGCGGCATCGGTTATGTAAGTGGCAGGCAATGTGTTATTGTAGCCAACGACCAGACGGTGAAAGCAGGCGCCTGGTTCCCCATCACCGGTAAAAAGAACCTGCGCATGCAGGAAATTGCCATGGAGAACAGGCTGCCGGTCATTTACATTGTAGACAGCGCCGGTGTGTTCCTGCCCATGCAGGATGAGATTTTTCCGGATAAAGAAAATTTCGGGCGCATATTCCGCAATAACGCCAAGATGAGCGCCATGGGCATTACCCAGATTGCGGTGGTTACGGGTGCCTGTGTGGCAGGTGGCGCTTACCTGCCCATCATGAGCGATGAAACCCTGATGGTGGAAGGGCAGGGCTCCATTTACCTGGCCGGCCCTTACCTCGTAAAAGCCGCCATCGGTGAAGATATAGATAATGAAACCTTAGGCGGTGCCGTTACCCATACCGAAATTTCGGGCATTGCCGATTATAAGTTCAATACCGAAGAAGAATGCCTCAACCAGGTGAAAAAGATTATTGGCAAGCTGGGGCCCGCTAAACTGGCCGGTTTTAACAGGACAGCACCCAAAATGCCCGCCAAAAATAACGGTGAAATATATGGTATCATGAGCGAGGGCAACAGCAAACCCTATGATATGGAAGAACTGTTGCAATGCATCGTAGATGATGGCAGCTTTGATGAATTCAAGAAGGATTATGGTAAATCCATCGTTTGCGGCTATGCGAGGGTGGATGGCTGGGCGGTTGGCATAGTGGCTAACCAGCGCCTGATTGTAAAGAACAAGAAGGGTGAAATGCAGCTGGGTGGTGTTATTTATAATGACAGCGCCGATAAGGCGGCCCGTTTCATACTCAACTGCAATCAAAAGAAAATCCCGTTGGTTTTTTTACAGGATGTTACGGGTTTCATGGTTGGCAGCAGGAGCGAGCATGCCGGCATCATTAAAGACGGGGCAAAACTGGTGAATGCGGTGGCCAATTCGGTGGTGCCAAAAATCACCATCATTGTTGGCAATTCCTATGGAGCCGGAAATTATGCCATGTGCGGCAAGGCATACGACCCGCGGTTCATCTATGCATGGCCTACGGCCAAGATTGCTGTAATGGGCGGGGAACAGGCGGCCAAAACCATGCTGCAGATACAGGTGGCTTCGCTGAAGGCAAAGGGTCAGGTGGTTACGGCAGAGGAAGAAAAGGAACTGCTAGACAGGATCACGAAGAACTATACACACCAGACCGTACCCTATTATGCGGCAGCACGGTTATGGATAGACGATATTATTGATCCGGGCGAAACCCGCAAAGTGATATCTGAAGGCATTGCAGCCGCCAATAATAATGCAGAAATAGCTGAACTGAAGACTGGTGTTTTCCAGGTATAGTTTTCGAGGGGCAGCGTTTGTTGCTTTCTTAAATGTAACGGGTTATGCTATTTATATAGCTAACATTAGTTTAGATGTTGCATAATCAGCTTAATATTTCTGCTGTAAGAGTAGAATTACTGCTGTTGATGCTACCGAAGAACTAATGTTGAACAAAGCTCCTTCCCGCAATCGGGCTGTATATCGATTGCGGGTGCCTTTTTTGGTCTACCTTTTTGGGCAAGCAAAAAGGTAGGATATTTTTTTTAAGAAATAGCCAGTATAATTTGAAAATCTCAATACAAACTGATAACGTGTTTCATTCTAAAATTGAAACAGGCCACAATATCTATGAGTGAAATCAGGATCTATACAGATGGTTCATCAAGGGGAAACCCCGGTCCGGGCGGGTACGGCGTCATATTGCTGTATAACCATCACCGTAAGGAATTATCGGCCGGTTACCGGCTCACCACCAACAACCGCATGGAACTGCTGGCCGTTATCGCGGGCTTACAGGAGATAAAGAAAAAGGACTTACCGGTTACGGTGTATTCCGACAGCCAGTATGTGGTGAATGCCGTTAACAAGGGCTGGCTGCTAAACTGGATAAAAACAGGATTTAAAGGGGGAAAGAAGAACAAGGACCTGTGGACGCAATATTATAATCTCTCACGTTCTTTCAACATCAGGTTTGTATGGGTGAAAGGCCATGCCGATAACCCGTATAACAACCACTGCGATTTGCTGGCAACCACGGCTGCCGATGGTAAACAGTTACTGGTTGATACCGGTTATGAGGAAAGCTTATAACTGATGATTTACTTTATTTCACCGAAAATTTATATACCGTAGATTGCCGGTATACATCGCCAGGCCTTAAGATGGTATCCGGAAAAACGGGTATGTTGGGGCTGTTGGGGAAATGCTGCGCTTCCAGGCAAATGGCGGTATATTTCACCTGTTCTGCATTTGTTTCAAGCCCGGCTTGCGAACCTTCCCTGTTGCCAGCCGAATAGATTTGCAGCCCCGGTTCTGTCGTGAACATTTCCATCACACGCCCGCTGCCGGCATGATATAAAATAGCGGCTATGCCTGCCTGTTTGTTCAGTACATAATTGATATCGTATCCTCCAGGCAATTGATCAATGTCTTTACCTATAGCTTTAGGATTCCGGAAATCATAGGCCGTGTTTTCCACTTTGGCAATGTCACCGGTTGGAATGCTATGTTCATCCAGTGCGGTGTATTCATCAGCAAACAATAAAAGTTCATGGCCGGTAACGGAAGGGTCGTTCCCTGCCGATAAGTTGAAATAGCAATGGCTGGTAAGGTTAACAGGGGAGGGCTTGTCGCAAACGGCTGCATAGCTGATGGTAAGTGCATTGTCATCGGAGAGGCTGTAAATAACTTCCACGTACATATTACCCGGAAACCCTTCTTCCCCGTCTTTGCTCAGGTAGGTTAATTTAAGGCTGCAGTCATCTTCCAGCCCTTCAATGTTCCACCAAACCTTGTCAAACCCTTTAATACCGCCATGC
The DNA here is from genome assembly GCA_937996595.1 of uncultured Chitinophagaceae bacterium. Lineage (GTDB taxonomy): Bacteria > Bacteroidota > Bacteroidia > Chitinophagales > Chitinophagaceae > Ferruginibacter. The sequence goes on along the minus strand of CALKVC010000031.1, from coordinate 491 downwards.
AGGGAATTATTGTTTTCATTTTTTGCCAGCAGGTATTCAATTCCGTCAATGAAAAACCGGGCTTTTCCGATGCGGTTGCAGTACCGGCCAACCACGCTGCCGATATATTTATCAGCATTTTCCAGGTATCCTTCCAGGGTATCAAATCCGAATATCACATTCCCTTTGTTGTTATTCCTGTCTGCGGTAATGATACGGGTTACCGTTGCACCGTAATTGATTACGGATACCTGCATCCCGTTGTTATTGGTGAGCGTATATTGGGTAACCGGCTTATTATCAAAAACGCCAAACGGCTTTTCTGAAATGCTGCATTTCATTTATCAAATTTAATATGAAATTATTACTAAGTAATGTGTTGTGTTATAAAATATTTTAATTCTTTTGAAAGTTGCATTAAACTTTTAAAGATGCTACTCTAATAGTAGAATTACTGAAGTTGATGCTACCGAAGAACTGAAGCTGATTAAAGCTCCTTCCCGCAATCGGGC
>CALKVC010000030.1 GCA_937996595.1 uncultured Chitinophagaceae bacterium | reverse complement strand
CAATTAAAATCAACCCCGCATTGCCCGCCTTTCAATATAGATTTCCTGGAAGGGTCTGTAAGCCGGATGTATCCCCAATCACCGTTTGGTGAAATTGTGAACAGGCTGCCCTGCTATACAGAAGCAGTAGATGAATTATCATCATCCGGTTGCGGCGGTGTGTACTTTAAAGATAAAGGAGTATACTTTCACACTTACCGCGACTATATTGAAATAAAGGAAAACTTCAACGGTACGATGAGCTTACCATTAATGGGAGCTAACCGTAATATGCTTTTCAAATGGCTGGGCCTCCCGGCAACTAAAGATTTCAAATGGGAATCTTACCAGATGCGCTATGGAAGCCTGGTGCTTTTCTTTGATGATAACGGCAAAGTGAACAGCATTGTCATTACCAGCAAAAATGCAGAATCGCTGAGGATGTGCGAATAATCCGTTACCAGGTGCTTTGCTTCTGTAACGTATTACCAACCGCCACCTCCTCCGCCACCACCGCCACCTCCGGAACTGCCACCGCCACTGCTTCCACCGCTGCTGCTACTGGGCGGTGTAGATGCTGATGCTATGGTACCGGCTAAACCCGACGATAATCCACTGGCCAATCCTGAATACCCTGAATTCCGCCCAATTGAACTACTATAATAGGAAGGCTGGTACCCTTTTTCCGAAGCCTCCTGTATGATGGCTGAAAATTTATCCGCCCATGCATTCTCACATTTAAGGGCAATGGCGTATGGAAGATATTTTTCAAAAAGTTGCAGCGTCATGTGCGGCGGGTTCATCATGTCAAACTTCTTTTCCTCGGCTGTTTCCAGGTACATCCGGAAGCCAAGCACTTCATCAGCCAGTTTCCGGCCTTCAGGCGTATAGGCATCAATGATCTTCATAAATACTACCTGGATAGCCAAGCATACCAGTAACAGGATAATACTGGTTATTACAAGCACCCTGTTGCTGTTCATACTCAGGTATATTATTGACCCGAAAGCTGCCAGGAAAAACGCCAGGAAACCGATCCCGATGTAATTGTCATTCAGCGAAAACAAACCCCGGAACGTATTCCTGCTCCCTGTCCTGATAAGCATCCTTTCTTTCAGGTTGCTGTGCAGGCTGCTGTAAATGGATGCGATATGGGCATCGTATTCTCCCGAAACCGCCTTCCTGCCATACAGGCTTTCAATATCATAGCCATACCAGGTATATCGTTCATTGATTGATTCAGTATCCGCCTTCATACCCGGCGGCATTGAAAATGCATAGGCTTTTTGTTTAAACAAAACACCCTCTTTACTAACGGTAATGTTTACATGCTTACAAACGGCATGATCAACCAGTGAAGCAGCAAACAGGTGCGGACCGAATTTCTTATCCAGCAGGTAACCACAGTCTGCCGGCGACATTCCTGCCGGTGCTGTAAATCGCGGGATGATCAAACCCTTTCGAGGGTCTCTTCCGGTTTTTTTCCAATGAAAGAAATGAACCAGGAAAAACAATATCATGAATACTAACAGGGCCGGCAGGATGGCGTTGTCTTTTGCCAAATACAGCATCCGGCTTAATTTACCCGGTTGAGTCAATACGCCCTTCTGTATTGATGCTGCCACGGTTAAGCCTTCATAAGGATCAAGCCGACCGGTTGTTTCAAAATATATTTCTGCGGCCTTCTTACCCGTTGAAATACATTTCTTATCTGTTGAACCCTGCAATCCTGTATAACAGGCCTGTTCTATTATCCGGCTGCCTTCGGGGAAACGGATGGTACAGGTAGCTTTATCGCAGGTGAAGCCCCAGCCGGTTCCGTTCACATTCCAGTACAGCTCATCTTTTTCAGGATGAAAGATAAGCTGGCGGTCTGTTTCATAGGTTATCCGGTAAGTAAATACACCCCTGTCAAGCATCAGCATGCTGTTACCGATATATACATCAATGCCGTTGGGTGCTTTGCGCAGTTCATATAATTCCGCTTTCCCGTTCAGCAGTACCTCTTTTACCTTGAACCCGGTTTTTGAAATGAGGCCCAACTTATTTACATACTTTGTTGGAAAACTCCTGCGGATGCCTCTTTTTATCTCATCGTTACCGCTGTAGGAACCACCGTTTCCATTATAAACACGGATGGTTTCCACCACTTCCAGTTTGCCATTACCCGTAACTGTTATATACGAATCGAACAATAATATCCTGTCGGTTTCATCAATAAAAGTGATGGCTTTCAGGAATTCAGGGTTATTATTCAATGCATCCCGTACTGCCCTGTGCAGTTCCCTGGCATATGCCTCTTTTCTTTTGCTAAAAGCCGGGGTTCCCGGGGCCGGGTTAACGGATATCCCTTTTTCAAGCCAGCGGAATTTGGTGATGATCAGCGGGCGTGAAATTTGTTCAATGATTTCCCTGTATTCAGCATACCTGCTTTCAAAAACCGAAGCCGGAACATCTTCCTGTACAACTGTTTCTGTTGCAGATTTTAATATAAGCTCACTGTATTCCGCTGTGGTAAAATAACGGTTAGAAACTTTTGTGTAATTGCCAACCTGCGCAGTAAGCTGTGTACACGCAAGCCAGCATATACAGGCAAGAAGAATAGTTTTTGCTTTCATAAAATATATCCTTTATGAAAAGGAAACCTGTGGTGCTTTTTGTGCCGATGGATCTTCAGCAAAAAATGGCGATGGCCTGAAACCGAACATGCCGGCAATGATATTTTGAGGAAATACGGCGATGCCCTGGTTAAACTCCCTTACGGTTCCGTTATAATACCTGCGGCTTTGGTTTAACTGCTCTTCCAGTGCAGCCAGCTGCTCCTGTAATTTGATAAAATTGATGTTGGCTTTCAGGTCGGGGTATTGTTCTGCCAGTGCCCTTACGCTTATCATGGCTGCCTGCATGTTTTTAGCAGCTTCAATCTGGGCTTCTGGTGTTAATGCTGCCAGCGATTCGTTCCGTACCCTTATCACATCTGTAAGCGTTTTATTCTCATGGCCCGCATACCCTTTAACCACTTCCACCAGGTTGGGAACAAGGTCCAGGCGTTGCTGCAGGAAAGCGCCGATACCGCTCCAGGCTTCCTGCACCAGTATACGCAGTTTAGATAAACGGTTATACACAGAAATGAAAAAAACAATGATGAGCAGGAAAACTCCTGCCAGGATTATTACCGCGTTCATAAAAAATAGGTTTTACAATACACTTTTGAAGTTACTGATAATTAACCGATTAATAACCGGGTCTCAACGATTAATCAGAAACTGCCAAACACGTGCGGAAAAAATTATCCGGTAGCCTAAAATATAGTTACATTTAAGTATCCAATATTCCGGCTAAACCGGCGCTCCTGCATTAACATCTCTAATTTATCTTTCACATCAAACCATTTACAATGAAAAAGAACAGCAAAATTTCGTTTGCATTTATCAGCTTGTTCCTGGCACTTTCCTGCAATAATGCAGCAGAAAAAAAAGAAGAGCCTGTTATTTCCAGTGCCGATACAACTGCCATTGCACCTGTACCGGCTGCACCGGTTAAACCCGCTAACCTGGCTATCATTAAACACAAAGTGGCCGATTTCGCCAAATGGCTTCCTTTGTTTGAATCTCATGATACGGCCCGGCTAAGATTTGGCTTACATAATTTCATGATTGGCCGAGGTGTAAAAGACAGCAACATGGTGCTGGTTGCCCTTTGGATGGATGATTTTGAAAAAGCCAAAGCATTTACCGAACTGCCCGACCTGAAAGCGGCTATGCAGAAAGGGGGCGTTATTGGCAAACCCGAAATCAGTTTCATGGACATGCAGATGCTGGATTCCGGAAAGCTGGAAACCCCATTCAGGATGATGGTTACGCACCAGGTTAAGGATTATGCGGCATGGAAAGCTTCGTTCGACAGTCACAAACAGGTACGCATAGACGCAAATATGACAGACCGTGCCATTGGCTACGAAATGGGAAACAATAAGAAAGTGACCGTGGTTACCGCTGTTAACGACATGGCTAAGGCCGAAGCATTTTCCACTTCAAAAGAACTGAAAGACAGGATGCAGGAAGCCGGTGTGGAAGGCCCACCAACCATTTTCTTTTACAGGATGGCAAAAAAATACTGACCTACAATTTATTATATAAACCAGGCAATTATAGCATGGCCGGCATTATTACCGGCCATGTTTATTTTTAGGTGAAACAGCCTGCCAACCCGGAAATTATCAGGCAACCTTTCCTTTTCTGTCCATTATTTAAGTACATTCATACAAAACAATTTTCGATATGAATAATAACCTGGCGCTATTCCGTAAGCAGGGATTTCTGGTGCTTGAAAATTTTAACAGCGCTGAAGCCTGTGAAGAACTGATGAAAAGGGGCGAATCGCTTGTAAATGGGTTTGATCCTGAAGGCCATCCCTCCGTATTCCAGACTTCCAACCAGGCTGAAACAACAGATGATTATTTTCTACAGTCAGGCGACAAGATCAGGTTCTTTTTTGAGAAAGATGCATTTGATGAACAGGGAAATGCCAGGCAAAGCCTTTTTCATTCCCTGAATAAGATTGGCCATGCTTTGCATGACCTGGACCCGGTTTTCAATAATTTCTCCCGTTCCCCGCAAATGAAAACACTGGCGCATGAACTGGAACTGGATGACTGGGTGATCATCCAGAGCATGCTCATTTTTAAGCATGCCCGTATTGGCGGCCATGTTGATGTTCACCAGGACTCCACATTCCTGTTCACAGAGCCTGATTCATGCATCGGGTTCTGGTTTGCCCTGGAAGATGCAACAATTAAAAATGGCTGTTTATGGGCAAAGCCGGGCGGGCATGCCACACCGTTACATAGCACATTCCGGCGCAAGCCTGGTGGCGGAACAGAAATGCAGACGCTTACAGAAGAAAACTATGACATGAAAGGCATGGTTCCCCTGGAAGTTAAACAGGGAACCTGTATTGTTTTACACGGATTGCTGCCACATTACAGCCTGCCCAATACGAGTGAAAAGTCGCGCCAGGCATATGCAATCCATACCATAAACCGGCATGCCCGTTACCCGGAAGCAAACTGGCTGCAGCGTGATATGAACAAAGTACGTGGATTTTAAATAGCATGCATGATAGACAATTGATGCATTACGGAAAGCCTGTAAACGAATACAAATTATTGCTCAATAACCAATGTATCTGCGGTTGCTCCTAGGCTTAACAGGTAACCGCTAATCTGCTTTACAAAAAGCTGGGGCCCACAGATATAAAAATTTCCGCTGAAATCGCGAATCCTGTCTACCAGGAAATCCCTGTCGATACGCCTGTCTATGAACCCAATTACCCCTTCGCGGGTGAAAATATTGATGAAATTATAACCCAGCATTTTTACCAGCTCATCCGGATACAAGATATCCTGTGATGTCTTATTGGATAAAATAAGGGTACAGTCCTGCAACTTACGGCGATGGTACTGGTCGCGGAAAATGGCCAGGAAGGGCGTTATACCTGTTCCTGCAGCAATGAATACACCAGGGCCTTTATACTGAATGCTCCCAAAAGGTTCCTGCAGGATCAGCTCGGCGCCAGCATTTGTTTTTCCCAGTTGCCTGGTTACCCCGTTTCGTTCATCATATATCTTGATAAGAAATTCAAGGTAGGGAGCACTGTTCAATGATGTAAACGTAAACGGCCTGTATGTATCTTTCCATTCCGGCAGGTTGATGGAAACATCGGTTCCCTGGCCGGGAATAAAATGATACCCTTCGGGCTTTTCCGTGATAAACCGTTTTACATCATGATTAATAAAACTGGACTCCAATATCTTAACAATGTGTGCTGCCATGTATACAAGCCTTTGCCTATTAAAGATAACGTGTAAATGCTATAATCCGAAACAGTAAATGAATCTTACTGGACAGGCAGCATTCAATTAGATCAGAAACATCAATCATTACAAAATTGATAAAAACAATTTTAACCTGTTATATGTTCATTCGCTATTTTTATAAAAAATATGACTGCATGAAAAAAACAAATCATTTATACATCCTGTCAAACGGCAGGGTTGCCGCAATCAATAAAAAAGACGGTGAAATAATTTGGGAAGTAAAGCTAAAGCAATACGTAAACAGGACCATGTCGTTTTACTTCGGCCAGATAAGTGTTGAAGACAACAAGTTGTTTATCGGTTCTTCCGGGATATTGCTATGCCTTAATACAAAAGACGGTTCATTAATCTGGAAGAATGAATTGAAAGGCTGGGGATACCAGTTTGTAAGCATGGCTAATGTGAATAATGAAGCTGCCAGTGCCGCTGCCATCAGTTCCTCAGCTTCTGCAGCCGTTATAGCAGCAACCTGATGGAATCAGAAAAAATATATGATCCCAATCGGGCAACTATGATGTTTCAGCATGTCATGTAAAACCCGCTAAAATAATTCCAGGTGAAAAAAAGACAAGATTATATTTCATGGGATGAATACTTCATGGGCGTGGCATTACTGTCGGCCCACAGGAGTAAAGATCCTAACACGCAGGTGGGAGCCTGTATTGTAAATGACAAGAACAAGATTGTTGGAGCAGGCTACAACGGTATGCCCATGGGATGTGAGGATGATGATTTTCCCTGGAACAAGGAAGGTGATTTTTTACAAACCAAGTATCCGTATATCTGCCATGCGGAACTGAATGCCATTTTAAATAATATCGGCATGGACCTGCGTGGCTGCAGGATCTATACGGCCCTGTTCCCGTGCAACGAATGTACTAAAGCGATCATACAGTCGGGCATAACCGAAGTGATTTACCTGTCAGACAAATACGAACAAACCGATACCGCCAAAGCATCCAGGCTTATGCTTGATAAAGCAGGTATACATTACCGTAAGGTACAGGCGGGCATTGACAGCCTGTTACTGTCTTTCCGGGAAGAACATGTGTAGATCACCTGGTATTCCGGAACCTTTCATTTTTCGCAGCTCGTCTTTACGAACGAAGTGAAGCAATCTTGCCAGTGGAGAGCGAATAATGTTAATGAAATTACGTGATTGACAGGTAGATTGCTTCCCGAGAATATCGGGACAGGTCGTTCCTCGCAATGACGGGCATGCTTGTAATCACCGGTGTAAGGATGAATCTAATTCCTTACTGTTTGATGACCCTGATGCTTTCGATGCTGTTACCTTCCGCATTGGCAATCCGGATGATATATGCCCCGTTTGAGAAGCCGGCGAACCGGATATAGGTATCATTCACACCCTTTTTCAGGTTGATATCATTTGCCATTAGTTTTTTCCCGGACATATCAAATACCAATAATTGAACTTCCCGGTTCTTATCAGATTGTATTTGTAAGGTAAGATTATCCTTAACCGGATTTGGATAAACCTGTGAAATGGCTATTGCTTTGCCCGGCATTTCTATACGCAGGATAGCAGAATAGCTGGTACTTCCATCCAGGTCAATGATCTTTAACCGGTAAAAACTGGTGCCCGAAAACGGGTATGGGTCTGTTGATGAGTAATTTGCCCCTGCATTCATGCTTCCTTTGGGCGATACTTCCGTTAACCTGCTAAACCCTGTGCCATCAGTACTTCGCTCAATCATAATGCTTTTAACATTATACTCCGCTGCTGTATTCCAATACAGGTTCACTTGTCCATTAAATGGCTTCGCGGTAAAACGGGTAAGCGTTACCGGTAATGGGCCGCAAACCGGTACAAGGCCCAGCCTCCCGGTCATAAACAGCTTTGCTTTACCTATAATATCGGCCCAGTATGATGTGGGGCCGGACGGGGGAAACATCCCATTGTCTGTTCCCCAGTATTCATGTTCCTGGCCTGCTGCTGCATAATATTCATGGTAAATGGATGTGCGGTTCAGTTGTTCATTTATTTGCTGAGAGCCCCTTACATAGGTAATGGTTGGTAAACCAAACGGGTATCCTTCCGTAATAGGAACGGTAGCATCAGCGGTACCATGAAACAACTGTACAGGGGTGTTATTATTATTTTGAATCCAGGAAGTATCTTTTGTAGCGCCCCAGCAGGAGATGATACCGGCAACTTTTGAGGAAAAAGCATAATTGTTCCCGGAGCAGTCTTTACAGCCCAGGTTAGGTGACGTTGATGTACTGGCAGGCCTTTCGCTGTCATCTACATAAGCAAGGCCAAGGGCCATAAAAGCGCCGGCACTGCTTCCCCAGAAAAAAATCTTATTCGGGTCAATGCCATACAATGCCGCATTTTGTTTAAAGAACCTCACTGCCGCACTGGCATCCTGTACCCCGCGCCAAACAGCTCTTTCGGAACTGGAACTGCTGAGCAGGTTGAAATTCTTCCTGTACTCGATACTGGCGGTAACATAACCGTAATGTGCAAACGAATCGCTGAGTGCCTGCATGTCGTCGTTTGATTTAGACCCGTTGATAAACCCGCCCGAATGGGCGAATATGATGAGTGCCCGGTTTGTTTCCACATCACCCTGCGGCTGAAAGATATCCATCTTCAGGTCCTGGGCAACGGTTATGGATTCTCCCAGGTAGAACGATGTTATGGATGGGGCGTTGCCATAAATAACATCAGATGTTTTTCCTACCACAGGAAAAAGGCGGTCAAAATAACGGCATTGGGAAGATACCGAAAGCGGAAACAGTAAAAAGACAAGTAAGTATTTCAAAATAGCTTGTTTATAATGAGCAGGTAATTTACATAAAATAATATTCTGCTGGTCATCTTATTCATCTATTTCTGCTCTGCATACAGAAGATGTCATCTTATCCCTTGTTTTTCAATACCTCCCGTATTTTGGGGGCAATCCTGGTTCCAAAAATCTCTATTGATTTCATCAACGAAATGTGTGATGGGCCGCCAACATCCATGTGTGCAGAAAAGCGGGTTAATCCAAAAAGTTCCTGCATGTGCAATATCTTATCAATGGCTTCATTGGCATCACCTATGATCAATGCGCCCTGTTTTGTTCTGCCGGCATCATATTGCTGCCGCTGGTATGGCGGCCAGCCACGCGACTGGCCAACCCTTTTCATTTGGGCAGCATAAACGGGATAATATTCATCCGCTGTTTTTTCACTTTCATCCCCAAAGAAACAATGCATGTGCACACCAACCTGGAATGCATTCATATCATGTTTATAGCTTTTATACAATTCTTTGTAATACTCAAACAGCGGCTTAAACTGGGCAGGATTGCCACCAATAATGGCAAATATGACCGGCAACCCCAACTTACCCGCACGCATAACCGATTCCGGTGTACCACCAACGGCCACCCAGATGTTGAGCTTATCATGAAATGCCCTTGGCAATACCTGCTGGTTGTTCAGAGCCGGCCTGAATTTTCCTTTCCAGGTAACCGGGTTCTCTTTATTTATAGCAAGCAGCAGGTTTAATTTCTCTTCAAAAAGTTCATCATAATCGGCCAGGTCGTAACCAAACAGCGGAAAGGATTCTATAAAACTGCCGCGGCCGGCCATCAGTTCTGCCCGGCCGTTGGAAATAAGGTCTATGCTTGCAAAAGCCTGGTATAATTTAACCGGGTCGGAAGAGCTTAACACCGAAACAGCACTGCCAAGCTTTATGCGCTTTGTTACGGTGGAAGCGGCTGCCAGTATGATCTCCGGTGCAGATACTGCATAATCGGGCCGGTGGTGTTCACCCATGCCAAAAAAATCCAGCCCGGCTTCATCCATCAGTTTTATTTCTTCAATAATCTCCTGTAAGCGCTTTGAGGCCGGGTAAGCAATTCCGTCTTTGCCTTTGTGCAAATCCCCAAACATGCTAATGCCTAATTCCATACTGATCGTTTTGCTGCAAAGATAAGCTCTGAACGTTCCGGTACCCGAATCAAGACACAGGGCTGCATAGATAAAGGCTACAAATACGCGAATTGTGTATTACAGGCATAAACCGGTTTTATCGGTCTGCATGCAAGGCGAAGAAAAGCGGACTTATAAATTATCAATCCTGGCTTCTAATACAGATTGAAGAAAAGGAGATAGCCTGGAAAGAATATCATACCCGGTTGCGGCTTCAATAGCGTCTACGCTTGTACGATAGTTTTTCCAGCCGGAAAACAAGGTGTTGGTATTGGGTACATCCACCGCAATGACACGTGTATTTTCATTAACCCGGCTGCTGTCGCTGTCGCCGTTAGGGATAACAACGGCAATTTTCCAGATATTCGAGGGAACGGTAACGCGGCCTGCATCAATGGCCGTAGTAAAGCCATTATTTCCGGTTCCGCCTTCACCATAATTACCCATGATGATATAGAGTTCATTGCCCTGGTTAACCAGGCGGCGAAGCGAATCTTCCATAATTGACCAGACAACCTGGTTATGATAAGGCGCTTGCGGGATGATGTTTGTCATTAAAAAAGTGGCCGAGTTGGCATCAATGGTATTAGTCCTGTCGGCTGAAGCCACATTATGGCCCCTGTCGAAACCGGTTGCACTGTAAGAAGCATCCTGCACCCTGTACCAGCCAAATGGCAGGGTATTGTCTTCCCTGAAATCATCCTGTCTTGATACAGAACCCAGGTCGCTTGCATACAGGTGCCAGCTTACCCAGTTTGGAATGCCTTTATCCCTGCTGTAAGACAAGGCAAAATAATCTTTTCGCATCAGGAAGTTATTAATACTGTCTGTTAGTGCGGCGGCCTTGCTGGGATTTCCGAAATACATATGGTCATTGTCAAACACGATCACGGGCGGCGGTGTTGTTACCGTAATCATGATCATGCAGGAAGAGCCTGTAATTATAGTATGCTGGTCATTTGAACCGTTTACCGGTGTTCCGAAACCGCGTAATATGATGGTTTGCAGTCCGAGTGCAGAAAATGTTCCTGAACCTGAGAAGCGGTAGCCATTTAAAATATTGGTAGAAATTGAATAGGTACCTGTTTTGGTAACATTCACCTGCAGGCTAACCTGGTTGCTGTTATTTAAATCGGTTCCGGCAATATATGTACCCTGAACAACGGGGGTATAACAGTTTCCGCTTCCATCCACGAGGCTGAATATGCCAGGCGTGGCTACAACGGGTGCGGGGGTTGAAGAATCCTTTTTACACGATACAAATGCAATAATAAAAAGAACAAGTACGCTATATTTCATCATAATAAAAATATGAACTGCGAATTTATTGACTTCTACGTTAATCTGGTTAAAATTTCCGCTTATTCTGACAAATCTGAAATGCTATATCTGCAAATGCTGTATTTAGCGTCTTTTTTAATATTGATAAGGTGATTTACGCTTCGTTTTAAATAAACGTAAATCATGTATAGCGTTGATTAATAATAACAGGTATTTATGTGACTGTTATCATTCTGGTTCCTTTTGCAGGTCATTTTATATGGCATCCATGTTTAATACTTTCACATAAAAGCACGTATATGTTTCGCCGGGGTTTATGCATGCAGTTCCTGGTTGTTGCATGGGTTATATGGGGCTGCAAAACACTTTTCAACATGCAACTACCTTCGGATGTAGACAATACAAACTTCCGGTCAGATAAAATGCATGGACGCCCATTTCGTGCAACGGGCACTTCGGTGCTTGATTATCGGGTGCTAAAAGATTCTGTTAGCAACTATAACATTGCAGATTCTACACTCAGTTTTGGTATTATCATCCCCAGAAGCAGGATAGTAAGTACAAAAACCAGCGGAACCCGTACATTCGGCAACGAACTCTTTCAGTGTAACCTTTTTTACAATACACATGATATTTACCTCCAGGCTGAATCGCATTCACTGCTGGGAGACATCATACTCCCGCCTGAAAAATACAAACGCGATATGTACCAGGAAAACACAAGCATTACTTATTACTACAGGCATTTTAATGGTACGATAATATATGCAGCAGATACTGTGAGCATGTACTACGAAGAAACCAGGCCTAAACATGATATTGACACGACAACTATTACCGGATTTATATCTGTTGGGCGTGATTCGTTCGTACTTAAGCCATATTACCTTCCTATAAAGCAAAATACAAACAGGAAAAAATATATTTTTATGCTGGAAGGCCTTGGTTTTTATAAACAGGAACGCTTACTCGCATTTTTACAGCACGCTCCCTTGATAGAACCCGGCCACGAAAAATTGCACCTGCGTTTTGATTTAGCCCCGCTTGAGCAACTGTTGATTGCTGCCTATTTTACATTATTTTATGACAGGCTTTAAGAATGGTCCTGTAATTTTTAATTTTAATAATCCTCATTAGCGCAAGTATGCAGCCAAGCCTTGCGCCTTGGTTCGTGGCACACGAAACAAATTAATGAACTGAATTTTTTCAATATCAAAAATTGTTTTAGAAGCCAAATTCATCAATACCTGTTTCGTACAATATTTTT
>CALKVC010000029.1 GCA_937996595.1 uncultured Chitinophagaceae bacterium | reverse complement strand
GCTGGAAAATGATCCGGCATTTGAACTGCGTATATGCATCACCGGTCAACACAGGGAAATGCTGCAACAGGTGCTCGATTTTTTTGAGATAACGCCTCATTATAACCTGGACCTGATGAAGCACAACCAAACCTTATTTGATGTATCTGCAGGGGCGCTTACGGGGCTTAAGCCTGTGTTGGACGATTGTAAGCCCCAACTGGTATTCGTTCAGGGAGATACTACCACCGCATTCATCGGATCGCTGGCGGCATTTTATGTAAGGTGTAAAATAGCGCACCTGGAAGCAGGCCTCAGAAGCGGCGACCTGTATTCCCCGTTTCCGGAAGAGGCCAACAGGAGGCTTACGGCAGTAATAGCTGATTACCATTTTGCACCTACCGAGCTGGCAAAGCAAGCGCTTGCAAAGGAGAATATCGAAAAAAAAGTATGGGTGGTTGGCAATACAGTGGTAGATGCATTATTGCTGGGACTACAAAACCTGAAAAAAAGGGAAATCGATTTTTCCGGGGAGTTTAATTACATTGATTTTAATAAACCGGTAGTGCTTATCACGGCACACAGAAGGGAAAGTTTTGGAAAACCTTTTGAAGATATATGTGATGCTATCCGGGAAGTGAAAGAGAAAATGCCGGAAATACAATTTGTGTACCCGGTACATTTTAACCCGAATGTGCGGGAAGTAGTAAACAGGAAACTGTCAAACATCAAAGGGATTTACCTGATCGAACCACTAGATTATCCAAGGCTGATATGGTTAATGGAAAAAAGCAGCGTCATCCTCACCGATTCTGGCGGCATACAGGAGGAAGCGCCCGCCCTGGGTAAACCGGTGCTTGTATTGAGGGAAGTGACGGAAAGGGTGGAAGGCGTGGAAGCCGGTACGGCCAGGCTGGTAGGCACCAATCGGGAAAATATTGTTTCCGGTCTTACAGGTTTGCTCAAAAATGAGGACGGCATATACGATCGCATGGCAAAAGCAGTTAACCCTTACGGTGATGGCACCACGTGCAGGCAGATAATAGATATTTTAAAAAGCGTCGGTTGAAAATAATCGTTTCACATGATGTGGACCATCTCAAATGGTCTGAACATTTCTTCAGGGATTTGTATGTGCCAAAACTCTGGGCCAGGTCTTTCAAACTCCTGCTGACAGGTGTAATTGACATGCATACATTTTTTTCCAGGATCAATTGCTGGAGTAACAGCCGTATCAACCGTCTGGAAGAAGTGATGGCGCTGGAGAAATCGCTGGGAATACCGGCAACCTATTTCTTTGTAATGCGCCCGGGCCTGGGTGTTGCCTATAAGCCTGCAGAAGCGGCACCGGTTATCAGGCAGGTGATTGATGCCGGTTTTAATGCCGGTGTGCACGGAATGGCTTTTAATGACCTCCCTGCCATGAAAGAAGAATTTGAAACTTTCCGCTCCATCAGCGGGCTAAGCAGCTTCGGTATCAGGATGCATTACCTGCGCAGTGACGAAAACACCGGGCAAAAACTGTCACAGGCAGGATATGCTTTCGACAGTACGGAATATGCCATTACGGCTCCTTATAAAACCGGCAACATGATGGAATTTCCCATTTCGGTAATGGACGTTTATTGCGTAAGGCCGGAACACCGTAATATGGATAACGCAAAAGCATACACGATTTCTAAACTGGATGAAGCGGAACAGGCAGGCATCGGTTATTTCACAATCAACTTTCATGATATGCTTTTTGACCCGGCGTATAAACTCTATATGGACTGGTTTACATGGGTCGTAAACCTGTG
>CALKVC010000028.1 GCA_937996595.1 uncultured Chitinophagaceae bacterium | reverse complement strand
ACTGTATATGGATTGGTTTACATGGGTGATAAACCTGTGCAGGGAAAGAGGGCATACATTCACAAGTTTTAAAAATGCAATCGCAGCAAATGACAACAGTAAGGTTTGATGATGCACACCTCGATGACGTGGCCGATCTTCATATGTGGGCATTTAAAGAACACCTGAACGTATTGCTTGGAAAGAAATATATAAAGTCGTTCCTGCATTGGTTTGTGAAACAGGACATGTGTGTTAACATAGCCGGTATCAATGACAGCAGGAAAGTGGCAGGCTATGTGGTTGGTGCGCCATGGGGCTACCAGGCTGGCATGAACAGGAGCCTGTTAAAAGTGGCAGCCATCGAAATGCTGAAAAGGCCATGGATTTTCTTTCATGCAAAAATATTGAAGTCTGTTTGGTTAAGGTTGAAAACAATGCTTGGCATGAACAGGTTCATAGAAACAACCCGTGAAAAATATTCAGGAAAAATAATATCCCTGGTTGGTATCGGGGTGGCAAAGGATGATATGGGAACCGGTATAGCGGCGTTACTGATGGAGCAATTCATCAGGGAAGCTACAGAAAAAGGGTATGATTATGCCCGGTTATCCGTTTACACATCCAATGCAAGGGCCAGGAAATTTTATGAGAAGATGGGCTGGCTTCCTGAACTTAGCCAGACTGCCGTAATGGGTTATTATAAAAAGTTACGATGAAAACACTTACTGTTTGTTTCCCCGTATATAATGAAGTCCGGTTCATTGATTCCCTGATTCAATCAGTAATAGGAACATTTCCGCTCGACAAGGAAATTGTATTAATTGATGGTGGAAGCACAGATGGAACACTTGAAAGAATTAAAGTATGGCAGGATAAACATTCCAATATAATCCTTATTCATAACAGGGAAAGATATGTAAGCCATGGCTTCAACCTGGCATTTAACAATACAAAGTCTGCTTACATAGCATTGATGGGCGCCCATGCCGAATACCCCGGCAATTATTTCCAGAAAGGGCTGGAGATTCTAAAATCAGGTGAGGCAGACGCGGTTGGCGGGCCACTTATCCAGAAAGGAAAATCAGCCCGTGCAAAAATCATCGCCTTCTGTATGAGTTCCAAATTCGGGGTGGGTGATACGGAATTCCGCACATCAAAAAAAAGAAGTTATGTTGACAGTGTGGCCATGGCCATATATAACAGGAAGGTTTTTGATACGGTGGGGTTGTTTGATGAAGCGCTGATACGTAACCAGGATGATGAATTTCATTACAGGCTTAACCATTACGGATTTAAGATAATGATGGAACCGGAAATGGAATCTGTCTATTATGTAAGGGAAGGGCTTGGGCCTTTGTGGAAACAATACTATTATTATGGTTTGTATAAGCCGATGGTGTTGAAAAAAATCAGGTCAGGCATACGCATCCGGCACCTGGTACCGGCAGGATTTGTTGCTTACCTGGTTAGTCTTCCGTTGCTGATGTTTTTCCATTGGGCATTCATCCTTCCCCTTTGTTTGTATTTTCTGCTGGCTTCTGTAATTTTGGCCGGCTCATTTTCCAGGATAAAAGATATTTTTTTTGGTTACCTGGCTTTTCTCACCCTGCACCTGGCATATGGTACAGGATTCCTGAAAGGCCTTTTTAAACGCAGATGATGAATATACCTTTTTCACCTCCATATATCGATCAGGATATTATTGACGAAGTGGTGGATGCTTTGAAGTCGGGCTGGATAACTACCGGCCCAAAAGTAAAAGCGCTTGAACAGGAAGTGATAAAATTAAGCGGCGCACCACAGGCATTATGTGTTAATTCATGGACCTCAGGCGCCATGCTGATGCTGAAATGGTTTGGTGTTGGTGAAGGAGATGAAGTGATCATTCCCGCTTATACTTATAGCGCAACCGCCCTGGCAGTATTGCATTGCGGAGCTACGCCTGTAATGATAGATATCAGGGAAGATTTTACGCTTGATATAGATAAGATAAGGGAGAAAGTAACCGCCAAAACAAAAGTGATTATGCCTGTTGATATTGCAGGCTGGCCTTGCGATTATGCGGCAATCAATTCATTGGTGAGCGACCCGGTTATCAAGAACCTGTTTCAACCTGCACATAAGAACCAGGAAAAACTAGGCAGGATACTGGTATTGTCTGATGCCGCCCATTCCATCGGTGCAAAAATAGGCGAAGTGGAAACCGGCATGCTTACAGACATAACCATCTTCTCTTTTCATGCCGTAAAGAATATAACCACGGCTGAAGGCGGTGTGATATGCATTAACCTGCCACAGCCTTTTAATAACGCTGACGAGTATGCGTATTTACGGATGATGACACTGAACGGGCAGACGAAAGACGCATTTACAAAATCCAAAGCGGGAGGATGGCGTTATGATATCATAGACCTGGGGCTGAAGATAAACATGCCGGATGTGTGTGCCGCTATCGGGCTTGCGCAGATAAGAAAATACGACCATGGATTGCTGGCAGAACGGAAACGGGTATTCGACCAATACTCAAAAGCTTTTGCAGCATTGCCATGGGCACAGGTTCCTCCACAGGATAATGGGAAAAGAACCTCCTCGTACCACCTGTACGCCCTAAGGATAAAAGGCATCACCGAAGAAAGAAGGGATGCCGTCATTGAT
>CALKVC010000027.1 GCA_937996595.1 uncultured Chitinophagaceae bacterium | reverse complement strand
AGACGGGAAGATTTTCTTTTTGCCGGGAAGGCGGGAAGATTTTTCCTTTTTTGCCGGGAAGACGGGAAGTTTTCCTTTTTGCCGGGAAGACGGGAAGTTCTTCTTTATAGCCGGGAAGGCGGGAAGATTTCCTTTATAGCCGGGAAGATTATTTTACCCATAAGTTTTCCGTTTTACATTCATTTTTTAATTATTTAACACAATATCTCCTTACACCATCTTTTATTAATGCAGAATTGAAATTTATCACAAAACCCACATGGTTACCGGTGAGTTTTAAATGGCTTAATACCTGGGCCTGCCAAATGGGACTTACGTTATCTACGGCTTTCAGTTCACAAATAATTGTGTCTTCAATCAGTACATCAACCCGAAGGCCTTCATCAAATATCATATTGTCATAATTTACCGGCAACAAAACCTGTCTCCTGTATGAAATATCCCTTTTCGCCAATTCGTAACAAAAGCAGGTTTCATAAACCTTTTCCAGTAAGCCCGGCCCAAGTTGCTGATGTACTTTAAAAGCTGCATCCATGATACTTTTAGATAGTAAAACTTCCTTTTCTGATAATACGTACATAAAAATTGATTTTTGTACGTAATACTAATACAATCAATTTGCTTCTTTATAGCAATTCAGTCAAATTAAGTTCAGCCCAAATGAATTTTATTTATCAATCGCATTTCCCTCAAAAAAACGGTTTCACTTCTATCCAAATACCTACCCATCTTACCGGCCAAATAAACTTACCGCCTTCCCGGTAATATATTCCCGCAAAACTAACTTAAACACTAAACTTTTAGCACTAAATAATGTTATATCATACCTTTATAATTAAATTTATGTATGAAAAAAATTATAACATTCCTGCTCATCATACTGGCTGCATTTGCTATTTACTGGTTCATGTTCAGGGAAACCGGTAATAAGAGCGCGGGAATAAAACAACAGCCGATCGCTCTGAAGAAGCATTCTGATTCATTTAATGCCAGCATAGATAAAGTGGTTAATGCATACCTGTCCGTTAAAGATGCATTTGTTTCTGCGGATACGGCCTTAGCGAAAAAGAATACCAGTCTGCTTATCAGCCTGCTCGACAGCATCCCGGTTGCTGAATTAAGCACCGATACGGCCAGTGTTGCTGATGCTGCCAAGTCCAGCATCGCCGACATCAGGTCGAATGCCGTTTCCCTGCTGGCTCAAACCGATATCACCGAAATGCGGCAGGATTTCCGCATGATGACCGAAATGATGTATCCCGGCTTTTTCAATACCATCAATTATGAGGGGCCTACCTTGTACATGCAGTTTTGCCCGATGGCTTTTGGAGAAGATAAGGGAGCCGGCTGGATCAGTAACAGCGAAGAGATCATTAATCCTTACCTCGGTAAAAATCATCCCGAATATAAAGGCTCGATGCTGCATTGCGGAGAAGTAAAAGACAGCATCAGAAAAAAGTAAAGCCTAACGCCACTATGAAAACATTATTCATCCAGTTATTACTTGGATTCCTTTGTTTACAGTCATTTGCACAGAAACGGTTCACCATCAGCGGTTATATCAATGATGCCGCTACGGGTGAAACCATGATCGGTGCCACCCTCAACGTGAAAGGTCAGGCAAAAGGCATCAGCAGCAACCAATATGGCTTCTATTCGTTAACGTTACCTGAAGGGAATTACAGTCTTATTTGTACCTATGTTGGTTACAAAACAATGAACATCAGCCTGAGACTGGTACGCGATACCGTTATGAATATCAGCCTGGTATCCGGTGTACAGCTTTCCGAAGAAGTGATTGTTACTGCCCGTAAACGGGATAATAATGTGAAAACGGCCCAGATGGGAAAAGTTACATTGCCTATTGAGCAGATACGGGCAGTGCCGGCATTTTTGGGTGAGGTTGACCTGTTGAAAGTGGTGCAGTTGCTGCCTGGCGTACGTAATGCAGGGGAAGCCAGTGCCGGTTTTTATGTACGTGGCGGCGGGCCCGACCAGAACCTGATTTTGCTGGATGATGCCGTAGTATATAATTCCGGGCACCTGTTCGGTTTCTTTTCGGTGTTTAATTCAGATGCCATCAAGAATGTATCGCTCATAAAAGGAGGCATGCCGGCACAATATGGCGGCCGGCTTTCCAGTGTGCTCGATATCTCCATGAAGGAAGGAAACAACAAGAAACTGCAGGTTGATGGCGGTCTTGGCCTGATCGCTTCCAGGCTCTCCATACAGGGGCCCATCAAAAAAGATAAAGCATCATTTATCGTGTCTGCCCGCCGTACTTATATAGATGCCATCACCAAACCATTTATCAGCAAAACAAACCAGTTCAGCGGTTCCGGCTATTATTTTTACGACCTCAATGCCAAGATCAATTATAAGATTGATGAACGCGACCACCTTTACCTGAGCGGTTATTTTGGGCGCGACGTGTTTGATTTCGTAAATGGTACCCAAAGCCTTGATGTGAATATTCCCTGGGGAAATTCAACCGGAACACTCCGGTGGAACCATGTTTTCAATAATAAACTGTTTGTGAATACAACGGCTGTTTATAATGATTATAATTTCACGTTCAGGGCATCCCAGAATAATTTTGAACTGAAACTGGCTTCCGGAATCCGCGATATAAGCCTGAAACAGGACTATGACTTCTATCCATTTTCAAACCATAAACTCAAATTCGGGTTCCTGTATACCTATCACCGGTTTACCCCATCGGTGGTGAGCGGCAGGCAGGATTCGGTTGTATTTAATCCGCAGAATGCACAGGTTAAGTATGCCCATGAAGCCGCTGTTTACCTGCAGGATAACTGGGAAATCAATTCAAAATTAAATTTCAATCTTGGCTTAAGATTTAGTGGTTTCCAGCAAATTGAGATC
>CALKVC010000026.1 GCA_937996595.1 uncultured Chitinophagaceae bacterium | reverse complement strand
CCGATCTACCTGGGAGACGCCGGGTTATAAAATGGATTGCTTGGGATACCGTTACCCGTAACAGGATCTATACGTACAATCTTACCCGCAAAACTGTTTATCATCTGTGAACGGAAAGAACCTACGTTTTCGTTGGCCCGGATAATACCATCCGTTATGGCCTGGTTATGATATGTATGCGAGATATTACCCGGATCCATCACATTATAACTGGCAGCATCACCACAGGAAGCCAGCAAGGTTCCGTCTGCTGCGAATGCCAGGGATCCTATTCCATGCGATTCATATAAAATAGGGAAACCGGTTGATTTTGTTTCTCCCAGTATAATCGTCCTGGTTGACAGATCTGCAACCAGGTTGCTTCCACTGGTAATAGCCTTGTATCTTGTAATCCTGCCGATGGTAGCCGCATTGTACTGGTTGGTAGCCGCATTGTATGACCCTGTACCGAAATTCATCAGGTAGTGCCTGTCTACCACATACAGCACATAAAAAAGTCCGTTATTGCTAAATCCCGGATCAAGGGCAAAACCAAGCATCCCATGATCACGCCAGTTGCCCACTTCCGGTGAAATATCCAAAACGGCAGTTGACTGCTTTACATAGCTTGTTCCGTTCCAGTTACAAACGAATACTTTTCCGCCTTTTTCCCAAACAAATAAACGGGAGCCATCATTGTTAAATGCAGCGCCAACAGGGGCATTCCAGCCCGACCCGATATTGGTTGCGGAAAACCCAGTAGGGAATGTCTGCGCATATACACCTGAAAAAAGTAAGGAAAATAAACCCATTAAAAATGTAATTTTCCTGTAATGATTAAGGATACATGTATACATGAATCAATAGTTTAAATATGAAACACTGCTGTTAAAAACCTGATTCTCCGGGGTGATTTTTTCTCAGATATAGGGGACTGATAATGGAAAGAAAGTTACCGTCAAATAATACGGATTAAACTACCTTGGTAACCGGCAGCTAAAATATATCAGAAAGTTTCAAAATGCAAGCAAATCTGTAAAAAATAACTGATGAAACCTAAACCGGGAGAAAAAACGGTTAAAATTTATTAATTTCACAGCCCGTTATAATGACATGCGGTTAAAACAAACAAATGAAAAAAATTACATTTTCAATCATAGTTTCAGGCTTATTGTTCACTGCCTGCAATAATTCCGATTCAAGTGCCGATACTAATGTAGCATTCGACAGCAGTTTAGCCAAAAGCGCAACTCCGGCTACAGTAAGTACACCTGTACCTGTTACTGACAGTGCTGGTGTTTTACAAAATACAGGACAAACAAGCGCACCGGTATTAAATGCGGTAGTTCCTGCCGGCAATGCAACCGGAGCCGGGCTTAACCCGCCACATGGCCAACCTGGGCACCGATGTGATATTGCTGTTGGCGCCCCATTAAATTCAGCGCCGGCTATAACAACTACATCGGTAAGTTCCGCACCTGCCACTTCAACAGCTACCATTCAGCCAACCATTACTGCGCCGGCAACAAAAACAGCTCCCGGTATGAATCCGCCACATGGACAGCCCGGCCACCGTTGTGATATTGCTGTAGGTGCACCCCTGAATTCGGCTCCGGCAAAACCGG
>CALKVC010000025.1 GCA_937996595.1 uncultured Chitinophagaceae bacterium | reverse complement strand
AGGCTGTTGCCCGATAAGGCGCTTGACGTACTGGATGAAGTGGGCGCACGCAAACATATCAAGAACATCAACGTGCCCCAGGCAATCATTGACCTGGAGAAAAAGATAGAAGATATCAAACTGGAAAAAAACAGGGTGGTGAAGAGCCAGAAATTTGAAGAAGCCGCTTCGCTCAGGGATACGGAAAAAAGGCTCCAGGAAGAACTGGAAAAAGCAAAAAGCGACTGGGAAGAAGAAAGCAGGAACAAACGTTTTCCCATAGAAGAAGAGGATATTGCTGAAGTAGTGCACATGATGACCGGAATTCCGGTTAAACGGATGGTACAGGCCGAAACAGATAAGTTACGCCGTATGGGCGACGACCTGAAAGGTGCTGTTGTAGGTCAGCAGGATGCTATCGTTAAAGTGGTTAAAGCCATTCAGCGTAACCGGGTTGGATTGAAAGATCCCAAAAAACCAATCGGAACATTCATATTCCTGGGCCCGACCGGAGTAGGAAAAACCGAACTCGCCCGCTCGCTGGCAAAACATATGTTTGACAGCGAAGATGCACTCATCCGCATCGACATGAGCGAATACATGGAAAAATTTACCGTGAGCAGGCTTATTGGCGCACCTCCGGGATATGTTGGATACGAAGAAGGCGGCCAGTTAACGGAAAGGGTTAGACGCAAACCATACAGCGTGATCCTGCTAGACGAGATTGAAAAAGCGCATCCCGACATTTACAATATCCTCCTGCAGGTGCTGGATGACGGTCAGTTAACAGACGGGCTCGGCCGAAAAGTTGACTTTAAGAACACCATGATCATCATGACTTCCAATATAGGCGCCAGGCAGTTGAAAGATTTTGGTGACGGAGTAGGTTTTGCCACCCAGAACAGGGTAGACAACCTGGATGAAAACAACAAGGCTATTATTGAAAAGGCATTGAAACGTACATTCAGCCCCGAATTCCTGAACAGGATTGATGATGTGGTTATTTTCAATTCACTGAATAAGGAAAATATTTTTGAGATCATCGATATTCTGATGAAAGGTGTTATGACAAGGCTGAACACGCTTGGATTCACACTCGAATTATCACCGGAAGCCAAGGATTTCATTGCAGAAAAAGGATACGACAGCCAGTTTGGCGCCAGGCCGCTGCACAGGGCCATCCAGAAATACCTGGAAGATCCGCTGGCAGAAGAGATACTGAATGCGCATATCAAGAACGGCGACAATGTGATTGCAACACTTGATAAGGAAGCAGAAAAAATAAGGTTCACCCTTAAGGAAGAGCCTAAAAAGAAAGAAAAGAAATCTGAAGCATAATTTTGAATCAATTAACTAATAACCCCGGTAATTTGTTACCGGGGTTTTTATTTTGTATAATTTCTTCGGATTGACTATTTCTTATGAAAAAATATGTGATTTTTGCAGCAGTATGAGTGGAAAGATAATCATAACGATAGACGGGTATTCAAGTTGCGGCAAAAGCACCCTGGCCAAACAAATGGCCAAAAACCTGGGATATGTGTATATTGACAGTGGTGCCATGTACCGTGCAATCACTTTGTATTTCCTGCGTAACCATATAGACTGGACAGATAATGAACAGGTGAAAGCCGCTTTAAAACAAGTTAACCTCAGTTTTGCATACAATGAAAATTCTCAGCAATCTGAAATGTACCTAAACGACGAAAACGTTGAATATGTTATCCGCGACCTGGTGATTGCTGAAAAAGTAAGCGATATTGCGGCCATTGCAGCTGTACGGAAATTTGCTGTTAAGCAACAGCAACAGATGGGAAAGAAAAAAGGCATTGTGATGGACGGCAGGGACATAGGAACTACTGTATTCCCGGATGCCGAACTTAAATTATTCATGACAGCCGACATAGCGGTCAGGGTTCAGCGCCGGTTTAAAGAGATGTATGAGAAAAACCCGAACATAACGGTGGAAGAGGTAAAGGCAAACCTCGAAATGCGTGATTATATAGATTCAAACAGGAAAGTGAGCCCGCTGCGAAAAGCTGATGATGCTGTGCTGCTTGACAATACCAATATCACCAAACAACAGACACTGGAACTGGCACTGAAACTGTACAGGGAAAGGGTGAAGTGAGTATAACTGTTAGGGTTATACGAATTTAGAGGCTATCTCTTCCACAGTCTTCCTGCTGTTGAAAAACGACACGATCTTCCTGATAACAGCTTCCACCAGGGCATCCGGGCAACTGGCGCCACTGGTAATAAGGATGTTTACAGGTTCCCTGCCCGGCATGTATCCGTTACTGATAAGTTCCCGCTTGTGATGAAAATCAAAATGTTTGATGGATGTGGAAGAAATGATCTTATCGGCATCATTGATGAAATACGTAGGCAGTTTCCCTTCACACAACTCTACCAGGTGCGAAGTATTACTGCTGTTGTACCCGCCCACAACAATGGCAAAATCTGCCGGCTGCTGCAACAACCCGTATACGGCCGACTGGTTATCGTTGGTGGCATAACAAAGCGTATCCCTGGTTTCGGCAAACCGTTCTTCCAGGTTGTTTGCCGTAAGCCCGTACTTGTTTACCATTACCGATTTCAGGTAATCTGCAATAGCCTGCGTATCGCTGGCAAGCATGGTTGTCTGGTTAACTACCCCAATCCTTTCCAGGTGTTTCTCCACATCAAAATTATCTGAATAGCAACCCTTGAATTCTTTGTAAAAATCCTCCGGTTTTTTTTCTCCGGTAATATACTTCGATAGATTAACCGCATCAGCCATGTCATTTACAACCACGGTTGGCGTATTGGCCGCAGCATGTGAGAAAGTAGCCCTTGTTTCCTCATGCGTTGGTTTTCCATGTACAACCACGGTGTAATTCTTCCTGGCTATCTGCTCGCTTCGGTTCCATACTTTTTCTACAAACGGGCAGGTGGTGTTATATTTTTCAATGGAAATACCCGTTTGTTTCAATTTGTTTTCAATATCAAGCGTGGTACCAAACGCCGGAATAATAACGATATCCTCATTGCTCAGTTCCTCAAATGGAATGAGCTGGTTGCCGTTTGGCTCCTGCAGGAACCTGATACCCCGTTCAGTAAGGTCGTAATTCACTTTCGGATTGTGGATCATTTCGCTGAGCAGGAAAATTCTTTTTCCGGGATTTTCATCTATCGTACGGAATGCAATCTCAATGGCATTCTCAACACCATAACAAAAACCGAAATGGCGGGCCAGGTAAATATGCACCGGCCCGAAATCAAGCAGCGTTGGCGAAAAATCTTTTTTCATCTTATCATCCAGCTTTCTTTTTTCCTTGATTGCTGCAATCAGGCTGCTACGATATGTAAAAGGTATAGTAAATTGCTTCATAACTTACCGCAAAGGTACAACGTTGTTATAGTTTATTAGATGGGAACAACACAATCTACCCGTAAATAATATGATTAAGAACAATTTTAATAAAGCCGGTTGGATCAGGAATACCACAGTATATGAAGTGAACCTGAGGCAATATACCACAGAAGGTACAATCAACGCTTTTTTACAGCAGCTCCCCCGCCTGAAAGAAATGGGTATACATACATTATGGTTTATGCCCTTAACGCCTATTTCTGAAATGAACAGGAAAGGAAGCCTGGGAAGCTATTATGCCTGTAGCGATTACACCGCCATTAATCCTGAATTTGGAACAGAAGCTGACTTCAGGAACCTGGTACTGGTTGCCCATAAAATGGGTTTCAAAGTGCTGATAGACTGGGTGGCAAACCATACCGGATGGGATCATGTTTGGACAAAAGAACGCCCGGATTTTTACAAAAAGGATGAACATACCGGCCAATTTAAAATTGCCAGTGGCATGGACGATATCATTGAACTGGATTTTAGTAACACCGACATGCGAAAAGCCATGATTAATGCCATGGCTTTCTGGGTAGATCAGTTTGATATTGATGGTTTCAGAAGCGACCTTGCTTTCTGGGTTACACTCGATTTCTGGCATGAAGCCCGTACAGCCCTTGAAAAAAAGAAAACATTATTTTGGCTGGCAGAAGCCGATGTACTGGAACATGCATCATATCTGGAGGTTTTTGATGCAGCTTATGCCTGGTCGTGGATGCATAAAACGGCTGCTTTTTACCGGAATGAAACCGGGTTCGATACCTTGAAAAACCTGCTGCAACAACATGATGCCATATGTGGCAACCAGGCTATCACCCTTTGGTTTACCAGCAACCACGATGAGAATAGCTGGAATGGAACCGAGTTTGAGAAGTATGGGGAAATGGCTCTGTTACTTAGCGTCTTCAGCCATACCTGGAACGGCATTCCATTGGTTTATAGCGGCCAGGAAATTCCGAATGTTAAACGCCTGGCATTTTTTGAAAAAGATGAAATTAACTGGGATGGTTCTTATGGGCTGCAGGATTTTTTTAAGGCACTCAATAAGCTCAACCGGGAAAATAAAGCGCTTCTTGCTGCAGAACCTGCAGTTGTTTCCAGTCTGGCGGATACCGGTGAAAATCAAAACTTGCTGGTCTACCACCGCAAACATGGGAATGATGAGGTGCTTGTATTGCTTAATTTCAGCGCATCAGCAATTGCAGCGGATGTTTCCATGAATACTGTTTCGGGCAGGTATAAAAACATTTTCACCCATGAAGAAAAGGATTTTTCAACATGGGTGAAAGAATCATTGCCGCCCTGGGGTTACCAGGTTTACGAAAAACGGTGACCGGATACTGTTTACTGTATTACAGCGGTTTTTAATAAAGTCTGGTTATTAACTTCAATGGCAGCCAGTGCAACCTCAACCTTATAATCACCTTCTATCAACCCCACTTTGGGTGCATAATAGCTCCTGATATCGGTAACGATGGTTCCGGCAGGAAGGCTGGAACTGGTAATCGTAGTCGTTATCTGGATAACATTATTATAAACGGTTCCATTAACGGTTTTGGTAAGGTCTTTTGCCGTTAAGGTATTAGTAACGGTTACGGGTACCGGTGTTGGAATGCCGGGTACGTTCACCGATACCGTTTGCGACCATGAAGTGCCTGCTGCCGCATTGTCTTTCAGGTAAAGGTCCTGTATCTTCAGGTCATCCAGCGGCAGCACCTGGAACCGGTAATAATCATTACCAGTGATATTATAGTAGTCGGAAGTGTTTCCGTTACTATGTTTAAAAATGCGGTATATGCGTTGGTTGGCAGTACCGGCTTCAACAGTGGTATCTGTTGCTGTGCAGGTAACCGTATCAGCAACCGTTGTTGCGCCCGGGGTTCCGGGATTGGTAGTAACATCATAAGTCCATTTACTGCCTGTAGTTAGGCTCATGTATTTTACAATTTCAGGTTCAGGCGTATCGTCGCTTTTACTGCATGAGAAAAACAGGAATCCGCAAATAACTGCGCAGCATATTACTTTTTTCATGGTATGTTTTTTTATTTTTTTTCAGTTTTATAATAAGGTAGCTGTTTTAAGCCTTGTTGTTGTATTCTCTGTAAGTACAGTTGGCGGGCCGCCCGGTGTTCCCGGTAAGGTAAGCGTAACCAGGGTAGTGTTTTCAATCAGGCCAACATTCGGGGCATAATATGAATGTATATCATTGGTAAAAGCACCTGCAGAAAGCCCGGTTGTAGTAAGAACCGTTTTTATATGTATAACGTTTGAATAATTATTTCCATTCACTGATTTTGAAATGCCTTTATCAATGATAGTATTGGTTAGGGTTAAGGTTTGGGAAAAACCGCCCATGGAATAACCATAGTTTTGCGACCATGTGAAACCTACTGCCTGCCCAGTAATAAGGTATAAGTCTACCCTCTGCCCGGCTGCAAGTACATTTGTGATCGTCCTGAAAGTATAATAATCGTAATCGCCGGTTATATTATAATATTCATTAGGGCCAATGCTATTGGAAAAAACCCGGTACGAGCGCCCGAAGATACTGCTGTCACGGTTGAGAGCTGTAAGGGTATACGGGGTGGTTGTTGTTGGTAATGTGTTGTTTATCAGCTCATAATTCCAGGTACTACCAGCAGTTAACGTCATATATTTTTCTGTTACCGGGGTGATGGTATCATCGCTTTTATTGCAGGAAATGGCAAAAAGCGCTGAAAAAAGAGAAGCAAATAGTAATTTATTCATATCTTATATAGATTTTGTGTAAATATCTGCATTATTTGGTTATAATTAAAAATATTACTCCTATCTTTGCGCTCCCAAATTTATGGCTAAACAGGCACTAATTAAACAAGACGGAACAATCATTGAAGCATTAAGCAATGCCATGTTCAAAGTAAAGTTAGAAAACGGGCATGAGATTCTGGCTACTATTTCGGGAAAAATGAGGATGCATTATATACGTATCCTTCCGGGTGATAAAGTGGGGGTGGAAATGAGTCCGTATGATCTCTCAAGGGGCAGGATCATATTCAGGTACAAATAATAAATTAGAACTGGCGGCTCACACCGGCGGTTATTATCAAATAGATAAAAAATCAAAAAAATGAAGGTTAGAGCTTCTATTAAAAAACGCAGTGCAGATTGCAAGATCGTAAGGAGAAAAGGCCGCCTGTACGTGATTAACAAGAAAAATCCACGCTTCAAGCAAAAGCAGGGATAATTTATGATGTTTGATGTTGGATGTTAAAAATATCCCTCATCTTGCTGCATAAATCATATATCTAAAAATCATAAATCTCAAATAAATTATGGCTCGTATTGCCGGTATAGATTTACCAAAAAATAAAAGAGGGGAAATAGGCCTCACTTACATCTACGGAATCGGTCGTTCAACTGCCCAGTACATTTTGACAAAAGCAGGAATTGACTTTAACAAAAAAGTTAACCAGTGGAATGATGAAGAACAAACCGCTATCCGTAATGTGATTAACACTGAATTTAAGACTGAAGGTGCGCTCCGTAGCGAAACACAGATGAATATCAAGCGTTTGCTGGATATCGCCTGCTACCGTGGTTTGCGTCATCGTAAAGGTCTTCCGGTTCGTGGCCAGCGTACCCGTACCAACAGCCGTACCAGGAAAGGGAAGCGTAAGACAGTGGCCGGCAAAAAGAAAGTGGCTAAGAAGTAATTGATAAGCTGATGGTTAAACCTGTCAGCTTATAGATTTATACAGACTTATTATTTTTTTGAACCAACACCGGATCGCTTTATAAGTCAGCAGGAGGGTTGTTTCAGTCCTGGTAAAACAGGATTTATTATAAAGATTACCTATACAAAAAAGTTATGGCAAAAGCACAAGGCGCAAAAGCCGCCGCAAAAAAGAGGATCGTAAAAGTAGACAGCTACGGAGATGCTCATGTTACAGCAAGTTTCAACAACATTATCATCAGTTTAACCAACAAGCAGGGCCAGGTTATTTCATGGTCTTCTGCCGGTAAGATGGGGTTTAAAGGAAGCAAGAAAAACACACCGTATGCAGCACAGATGGCAGGTGCCGATGCAGCAAAAGTGGCTGTTGATGCCGGCCTGAAAAGGGTGGATGTTTATGTTAAAGGTCCGGGCAGCGGCCGCGAAGGCGCTATCCGTTCTTTATCACAGAATGGTTTGGAAATAGCCATGATCAAAGACGTAACACCTTTACCTCATAACGGCTGTCGTCCTCCGAAGAAAAGAAGAGTTTAATAAAATGTATGATGTATGATGTGAGATGTAAGATTTTAATACAGCCTTCACATCATAAATCATACATCTTAAAATCATACATTTTTAACCGGGTGCATTATTCATTTTAAAAGGTCTTTATAATGATGCATCGTCACTAAAAGACCGCTACACACTTATATGGCACGTTATACAGGGCCCAAAACCAAAATCTCCCGCAGGTTCGGAGAACCGATTACCGGAAATGGAAAATGGCTGACAAAAAACAGCAATCCTCCCGGCCAGCACGGCGCAAACAAGAAGCGCAAAACACTGAGTGAATACGGAATCCAGTTAAAAGAAAAGCAAAAAGCCAAGTATACCTATGGCTTGCTTGAAAAGCAATTCCGCAAAACATTTGAAGAAGCAAGCAGGAAAAAAGGCGTTACAGGTGAAAACCTGATCAAGTTGCTGGAAGCCCGCTTAGATAATACCATTTTCAGGATGGGTATCGCTCCCAGCCGCCAGTCTGCCCGCCAGATGGTAAGCCACAAACACATAACAGTAAACGGTGAAGTGGTGAATATTCCATCTTACAGTTGCAAACCGGGTGATGTTATCGGGTTGAAAGGCAAAACTGCCGGAAACGCCAATATCACCGGAAATGTAAGGGGAAAGAACCCTAAATTCGGTTGGATCGACTGGAGCGAAACAGAAATGAAAGGCACATTCATCGCTTATCCTGAAAGGGAAAGCGTTCCTGAAAACATCAAGGAACAACTGATTGTGGAATTGTACAGCAAGTAAGATCCTGAACTGTTAAGTTCATCTTCTTAACGTCCGCATCAGTATTCGCAGATGTTCGCAACAAAAATTTAAAATTTAAACAAAAGAATAAAATGGCCATTTTCAATTTTGTTAAACCCGATAAGATCGTACTTCAGAAAGCAAACGATTTTGAAGCACAATTCGAATTTCGCCCGCTGGAACCGGGATACGGAGTAACCATTGGTAATGCATTACGCAGGGTATTACTCAATTCGCTGGAAGGGTATGCCATTGTTGGAATCAATATTGCCGGTGCAGATCATGAATTTGCAACACTGAAAGGTGTTACGGAAGATGTTACTGAAATAATCCTTAACCTGAAACAGGTTAGGTTCAAGATGAAGGTTGACCACGATGTGCAGACTGAAAAGGTTACCTTATCTATAAAGAATAAAACTGAATTCACTGCCGGTATGATCGGGGAAGCTTCACCTGCTTTTGAGGTGATGAACCCGGAACTGCTGATCTGTACCATGGACAGCAGCGCCAAACTGGATATTGAAATAAGTATCGGAAAGGGCCGCGGATACGTGCCTGCAGAAGAGCACAAAGATAAAAGTTCACATTTCGGATACATCCCGGTTGATTCAATTTATACGCCAATCAAAAACGTAAAATACCTGATTGAAAATACCAGGGTTGAGCAGCGTACAGATTTTGAAAAACTGATCATGGAAGTGGTTACCGACGGTACCATTCATCCTGAAGAAGCTGTTAAACAGGCCAGTCGTATTCTCATCCAGCACCTGATGATTATTACTGATGAAAATATCACTTTCGACACCAAGGAAGATAAGAAAGAAGACCTGGTTGATGAACATACCCTGCAATTGCGTAAGATGCTGAAAACACCGCTGGAAGACCTCGATCTTTCCGTACGTGCATTCAACTGCCTGAAAGCAGCCAAAATCAATTCACTGAGTGAACTGGTTCAGTACGAACAGGAAGACCTGATGAAGTTCAGGAACTTTGGTCAAAAATCGCTGAGTGAAATTGACCAGGTATTGCAGGAAAGAGGTTTAAGCTTTGGTATGGACCTGAGTAAACTGAAATTAGACGACGAGTAAATTGATTCAAAGATTGGAAAATGCGAAGAGTTGACATTGCTTCTACATTAAAATTCAAATCTCCAAATCTCCAAATCTCCAAATCTCCAAATCTCCAAATCTCCAAATCTCCAAATCATTTATAACACACCCTGTAATTCCTGACACGGTACAGGGTTAAAAAAAAACAAGTCATGCGTCACGGAAACAAAAACAACAATTTAAGCAGAACGGCATCACACCGCAAGGCGTTGCTGATGAATCTCGGCTGCCAGTTGATTACGTACAAACGAATCACAACAACATTAGCTAAGGCAAAGGCTTTACGTACTTATATTGAACCGCTGATTACCAAAACAAAGCATACCAGCAGCAAAGAAGTGATCATGCATAACCACAGGCTGGTTTTCAGTTACCTGAACGACAAGGCCGCTGTAAAAGAGTTATTTACTGTTGTGGCCCCTAAGGTAGCTTCACGCCCGGGTGGTTATACCAGGATTATAAAGCTGGGCGCCAGAACTGGTGATAATGCAGAAATGGCAATGATTGAACTGGTTGATTTCAATGAAATCTACGGCAAGGGGATTGCAACAGCAACAGCTGCCGAACCGGTTAAAAAAACACGCCGGGCAGGTTCTAAAAAGAAAGCGGAAGCTGCTGATACAACCGAATCAACATCAACTGAAGAACAAGCATAAGTTGAAACGAATATTTTCCAAATGGCCCCGGTTTTATTATCGGGGCATTTTTTTGTATAGTCCCTGCCAGGAAAATAAATCTTTCCTGTTACCGGGTAAGGCAATACACAATGTGGGCAATTTTATTTGTTAATACAGCAATTGAATTCTTTTCTTTGCAAAACCTTTCTTACTGATGGCACATCAATTTACCAAACCAGCCGTGCTGATACTGGCCGATGGAACCATAGTTCATGGCAAAGCTTTTGGGAAAACAGGTACGGCAACCGGTGAAATCTGTTTTAATACGGGCATGACAGGTTACCAGGAAGTATTTACAGATCCTAGTTACTATGGCCAGGTGCTGATCATGAATAATGTTCATATAGGCAATTACGGAGTTAAAGCGTCGGATGTGGAAAGCAATTCCGTAAAAGTAAAAGCTGTTATCGGCCGAAACCTGGAAGAAAAGTACAGCCGCTTTATGGCTGACGCTTCCTTACAGCAGTATTTTGAAGAACAAGCTGTGGTGGCCATTGATGCAGTGGATACCCGGGCCCTGGTAGCCCATGTTAGAACCTGCGGTGCTATGAATTGTATTGTATCTTCTGAAACCACGGATACGGAACTTTTAAAAAAGCAGTTGCAACTGGTTCCGGGAATGAACGGGCTGGAGCTCGCTTCCGTTGTCAGCACCACCGGTTCCTATGAAATGGGGGATTCAGGGAGTAACTTACGGGTAGCCGTACTCGATTTCGGAGTAAAAAGGAATATCCTGCAATGCCTGGTGGACCGAGGCGCTTATGTTAAAGTATTCAACGCCAAAACAGGAATTGATGAATTAAATCAATTCAAGCCCAGCGGTTATTTTATCAGTAACGGCCCCGGCGACCCGGCGCCGATGGATTATGCCATCAAAACAGTAAAGCAGTTACTGGCTACCGGAAAACCGCTGTTCGGGATTTGCCTTGGCCACCAGTTACTGGCCCTGGCCAACGATATTCCAACATTCAAAATGCACCATGGGCACCGCGGATTAAATCACCCGGTTAAAAATTTGATTACAGGTAAAAGCGAGATTACCACGCAAAACCATGGATTTGGCATTGACCCGGATGCTGTGCGTAAAAACAGTAACATAGAAATCACCCATCTTAACCTGAACGATAACAGTATTGAAGGCATCCGGATAAAAGATAAGCCTGCATTTTCGGTGCAATACCACCCGGAAGCAACACCAGGCCCGCACGACAGCAGGTATTTGTTTGACGATTTTGTAGCTTTAATGCGGAATTAGTTTCATCCGCTTTATTTTATCAGAAACAGGCAGGGCTGTTACAATGTTTGAAACTGATTTATCAACCGGACAGGTATTCAATTTACTGTAACTGCTCTATAATATTGATTTATGAAGATAGCCATCATCAACGGCCCAAACCTTAACCTACTCGGGCAACGGGAGCCCGGTATCTACGGTAATGAATCTTTTGATTCATTCCTGCAACAATTGAGAAACAAGTTTACAGCAGCAACTATCAGTTATTTTCAAAGCAATATAGAAGGAGAACTGGTAACCGAGATTCAGCGTGCCGGTTTTTCCTGTGATGGCATCATTTTAAATCCGGGAGCATACACCCATACTTCTGTGGCAATCGGGGATGCAATTGCAGCCGTAAAAGCACCGGTTATTGAAGTGCATATTTCCAATATACATGGCAGGGAAGAATTCAGGAAATTTTCTCATGTTTCGGGGAAAGCAGCCGGAGTAATAACCGGACTGGGCTTAAAAGGGTATGAACTGGCAATGGTTCATTTCCTGGATAAATAAACGGCCAAAGCATTTCATGCCCGTGCATTCTAGCCCAGCTTCAGTTTCCTGATAACTGATTTTATATTTTTTTTGAGTAATTCAAATTCGGCGAACTGTTCCTGAACAAAGCTGTTGTCTTCAATCCTGCCAAGCACTTCATTCATTTCCTCATTGGTTTCATATACCATTTTCCTGTATGGGTTTGTATAATCCTTGGCCCTTGCATGATAAATCCCCTTGCTCATCCACGATTTTGTTTCAATCACCCTAAGCAGCATCTCTTTAAAAACATCTGCCGTAAACTGTTTGGGTGTTATTCCCAGTATTTCAAGCAGGCTGGTATAAGCATGATTCAGTTTATCTGTTTGATAATGGTCGCCCTGGGTTTTGTAAAACTGATGCATTTCATCCCAGCTCTTTATCTTCCCGGATTTTACTGAATACCTCAGTTTTTCCACTTCAGGTTTCATGATCAGTTGCCCACCGATATTCAGCCATTCGCTTCTGGAAATTTTTGCAGACAGTGATTTTTTGAACGTGTCGAATGCGGTGAATTTGTTTTTTCTGAAATGGTCAAGCAGTTGGGTGCAACAGTATAACACAATCATTTCAGTAAATACCTTTATAGCCTGGGGTACTTTTGTTAGTACGGTATGCCTTTGTGTATTTTCCCAGCCTGTTACAACTGCCTCGCCTTTATCATTTGTATTTAGTGATTTAAATAATGATAATGCGGCAAACATTTCATTCACCGTGTCAGGTGCAAGGTAATTGTATTCAATCTGCTGTTTTTTTTCTGTCCGTTTGTCGCGGTCACCGTATTTCCAGGCATTTCGTTCCAGTGCATACATGTTATACATGAACCAGTATGCCGGCATCACCAGCAACCTGTCGTTGGCAACATCGTTGCTTACCAGGCAGAAGGGGACCGGTATGTTCAGTTCAGCCGGATAATCCGCTTTAGAAAGTATGGTGAATGATGCAAACTTCGAATTGTGTTTCAGGCTTACGCATAGGCCAGGCCAGAAACCTCTTCCGGCAATGATTTCACCGTCAGGGCTTCGGCTGTTGTGGTTACTGCCAATGGTTGCCCCGGCTGCAATATTACTTTGGCCCATCACGAGTGAAGCACATAAGAAAGAGTTGTTATGATGCTGCTCATGGGAAGGGAAAATAAGTGAATTAAGTACTTCGCAGCATGATATGGTGGAATTGTTGCCCAGGTATGAATTGATTAGCCTGGCGCCATATTTCAATTGTGAGTGGGAAGACATTACAAAACGAACAGCCTTTACACCGTAAAAAATACGGCACCCGAATCCTACAATACCATTTACCAGTTCGCATCCTTCACCTATTTGTGATGTGCGTTCGGCATCACTGTTGATGGTAAGGTTCTTTAGTTTGTTCGCGCCTTTGATGTAAGCATCAGATCCGATCCATACATCTTTTATGATCCGGCAATTTTTGATTACAGTACGCTCACCGATCTTACCATAATAACCACGTTGCCTGTCAAATTTCTTTTCGGTAAATTCCTTGAACTTTGCCAGCAGGGCTTTGTCGTCCCTGTATTTGCTCCACATATAAGCATCACCGGGCAACATGCCATTGAAAGGAATGATTTTTCTGCCTCCGTTTTCGTTACAAACTTCCACCCATGTCCTTATATTTTCCTGTTCACCTTCTTTCAGGATGCCGTTCCCGAATTTGGCATTGTTGGTAGATGCGAGTTCATTCACATTGGCGATCATAACCTTGTCTGAAATTACATAATGGCTCAGGTAATTTACATTGTCTATGCAAACATTATCACCTATATCGCAACTGATGACCGTGCTGTTATAAATCCCTACAGCCATCCGCAGGTTATGAAATTCGTGGTATAGCGCCTGTAAGCTCCCAATCCTAACCAGTCCGAAGAATTTGCAATTACGCACCAGGTTGGCGTCAAAAGGCCCGGCAACCATAATCATATTCCAGTTGTCGGATGTATTCCGGTTGTGAACCAGTGTATCTATTTCTGCGGTAGTTAACGGCCTGTAGCTTTTCCTGTTCCTGTTCTGGATATTTCTCAGGTAATATTCATCTTTTCCTTTAGGGATATATTTCTTATCGATATAATTATAACCAAGGTCTTTTACCGGGTGTGTTTGAATAACGTTCATACCCATTTCCCCAAAAAGGGGAATTTTGTTTTAAGGTGAGTAATATCATCTCAGCAATGTAGTATATGCATCTATTTGAAGCATATTCACATAAGATGTTTCAATTTTAAAAATACTGCATTTTTTTAAATGAAAATCAATGAATATTAGCAGTCGGGTTACCTGCCGGTATTCAATGTTTGTAAGAAAAAGGGATGATTTTGGCGGATAAATAATATTATATGATGCTGAAGCAACGGTAAACGTTAGCTGTTAAATATCTTCAGAATATATAATCAGGCCTGTTCCGGTTACTTTTCAGAAAATGAGCACCTTATTCTACCGTTACACTTTTCGCCAGGTTTCGGGGTTTGTCAACATCAACCCCTTTGGCAATACCTACATAATAACTCAGCAGTTGCAACGGAATGGTACTGAGAATAGGAGCGATGATTTCATCGGCATGCGGCACATGGAAAACATCATCAGCCAGGCCGGGAATCACTTCATCGCCTTCGGTGATGATGGCGATCACTTTTCCCCTGCGGGCTTTTATTTCCTGTATGTTGCTCACGATCTTGTCGTGGTACGAATCTTTGGTGGCAACAAAAACCACCGGCAGTTTATCGGTCACAAGCGCAATGGGGCCATGTTTCATTTCAGCAGCAGGATATCCTTCTGCATGTATGTAAGAAATTTCCTTCAGTTTCAATGCACCTTCCAGGGCAATTGGGAAATTATAGCCCCGTCCGAGGAATAGGGCATCCGATGCGCCCATATATTTTTCTGCAATTACTTTTACCGCTTCTGCATTTTTCAGCAGGGCTTCTACTTTTTCAGGTACAGCTTCCAGTTCAAACAGCAGTTCGTTATACCGAAGGTCAGTAATAGTTCCTTTTTCTTTAGCAATTTTCAGGGCCATCATGGTAAGTACCACCAACTGTCCGGTAAATGCCTTGGTGCTGGCCACGCCTATTTCAGGCCCGGCGTGCGTATATGCCCCACCGTCACTGATACGTGCAATGGATGAACCAACCACATTCACAATGCCGAATATGATGGCGCCCTGTTCTTTCGCCCTTTCAATGGCAACCAGGGTATCGGCGGTTTCCCCGCTCTGGCTTACGGCGATGATGATATCGCCTTTATTGATGATGGGGTTGCGGTACCTGAATTCTGAAGCGTATTCCACTTCCACTGGAATGCGGCAAAGCTCTTCAATCACATATTCTGCCAGCAGGGCGGCATGCCAGCTTGTTCCGCAGGCTACCATGATGATACGGCTGGCTTTTTTGAAATGTTCTATATTGTTCTGCACACCACTCATGGTGATTGTTCCGGCTGCAGCGTCCAGCCGTCCGCGTAAGCAATCGGTTATGGTGCTGGGTTGTTCAAAAATCTCTTTCAGCATAAAATGGTCGTAACCGCCTTTTTCAATGGCAGCCAGTTCCATATCCAGTTTCGTTATGAAGGGCGTGATCTTCTCATTGCCCAGGTTCTTTAAGATCAGTTCATTCGGCTTAACGATCGCCAGTTCGTAATCATTCACATAAACCACTTCCTTGGTATATTCCAGCATGGGGCTGGCGTCACTGCCCAGGAAATGTTCCCCTTTTCCAACACCAATCACCAACGGGCTCCCTTTACGGGCCGCGATAATCGTTTCCGGGTCTGTTTCATCAATCAGCAGGATGCAATAGGCCCCGGTGATCCTTTTAAGGGCCACCCTTACGGCTTCTTCCAGGTCGCAGTTATTGTTGTTTTTAATGTCTTCAATGAAATTGAGTAACACTTCTGTATCGGTATCGCTGCTGAATGAATACCCTTTATTCAGTAATTCCTTCTTGATCTGGGCATAGTTTTCTATGATGCCGTTATGTATCATAGACAGTTTGCCGCTGGCGCTGGTATGAGGATGAGCATTGCGGTCGCTTGGTTCACCGTGCGTCGCCCAACGGGTGTGGCCAATGCCGGTATTTGCATGCAGGTTTTCACCTACCAGCGTATTTTCAAGGTCTGCAACGCGCCCTTTCTTTTTATATACTTTTAAGCCACTGTTCAGCAGGGCAACTCCGGTACTGTCATACCCCCTGTATTCAAGCCTTTTTAAGCCGGTAATGATGATGGGATAAGCTTCCTTAGGCCCGGTATATCCAACAATTCCACACATATATTAAAAATTATAATTTTAAGTAAAATTTGAACCACAATATTATTGAAAATAATGCTCATAACAAGTAATTCAGTTGCTAATACAAATAATGCACATGCATATAAAAGTACTTGTCAAACGTATTATTTAACTGGTTAGTATAATCGGCTTTTTATTGGTGGAAAACGGCAAATGCACTGCTTTCAGCCGGTAGTTTGGCTGAAACCGTATTTTACCTGGTAAGGCATGCTGAAAAAGATACCTGATATGATCACGGATTAACAACGGCAGGCTACCGGCGAAGCAGGCTGACTGCTTACTCCGTGGTTGGTTATACCGGTGCAGACACTTATCACTATTTGGCAGATGCAAGTGCAGACGGGCTGTTTTCCAGATTGGCATTACTATCATCAATTGACAGTGCTGTGTTCATCATCGGCCATAGCAACACGATTCCTCAAATCATCAGGCGTTTGGGAGTATCCGGATTTATATTAAAAGAAATTTCCGATCATGAATATGAAAACCTCTGCATAGTGAAACCCGGCATGCAAAAAAGGAGGCTGGTACAAAAAAAATTTGGGATGCGATCTTTACCTGTAAAGAAAATATCCATGAAACCATTAGAGAAGTAATCCTTTCAGGAAAAAATAGGCAAAGGAAAAATAAATAACAATGCCTGTAACATCAACCAGCGTGGCAACAAACGGGGCAGAAGAAGCGGCCGGATCAAGTTTACATTTTTTAAGGATGATGGGCAGCATAGAACCCATCATGCTGCCCCACAGTACAATCCCGGTTAATGAGAAAAAGATGGTGGCCGCCACTGGTTTCCAGTATATGCCATAATCAAATATGTGCAGGTTTTGCCATAAGAGGATGCGGAGGAAACCCAGGCTTCCAAGTATTACACCCAGCAGGAAACCTGATATGAGTTCACGTTTCATTACCCGCCACCAATCAGCAATGGTAAGTTCACCCAGTGCCATGGCCTGAATAATGAGTGTACAGGCCTGGGATCCGCTATTACCGCCACTGCTTACAATCAAAGGAATAAATAAGGTGAGTACAGTTGCGGTTTCTATTTCATCCTGGAAGAACTGCATTGCGGATGCCGTAAGCAATTCACCGAAAAAAAGCAATACCAGCCAGCCCGCCCTTTTCTTTACCAGTTTGAAAATGCTGATATCTATATAAGGTTCATTCAGCGCTTCGGTACCGCCAATCTTCTGTATGTCTTCGGTAAATTCCTCATTGGCCACCCAAAGCACATCATCTATCGTGATGATGCCTAGCAGTATGTTTGAATTGTCGGTAACGGGAAGGGCTACACGATTATTCATCTTGAATGCCTCATTGGCAATTTCCTGGTCGTCATTCACATGCAATGCAATGAACCTGTCATCCATCAGTTCATTCACTTTTGCCTCCGGCGATGCCAGTATGATATCTTTGATCCTGATATCATCCAGCAGTTCCCCTTTGGTATTTATTACATAGATCACATCAATGGTTTCGGTGTTTTTCCCGAAACGGCGGATGGTTTCCAGCACTTCCTTCACGCTGTTGTGTTCGTATACATACACGTAATCTGGTGTCATGAGCCTGCCTACGCTGTTTTCAGGGTATCCCAGCAATTCCAGCGTAACTTTCCTTTCTTCCGGGTCCAGTGTCTTCAACAGGTCACGTACCGTGCTGTTGGGCAGTTCTTCCAGGAACGCCACCCGGTCATCAGGCGGCAATTCATTTAATAATTCGGCCGATTTGAATGCCGGCAGGTTCTTGATGATCCTTTTCTGTTCATTGATATCGAGGATCTTGAAAACGCTGGCGGCCCTGTGTATAGAAAGGTGAGCAATTATCTGTGTCTCATAATCGGGGTATTCGTAAATCAGCCCGGCCACATCACTGATATGCTGGTCATTCAGGAATTCCTGGATGGCCAGTTTGTCCTCAGTGGCAACTATTTCTTCAAACTGTTGCTTCAATGGTATTTCTTCCGTTTCCATCGTCATAACCCGTACCCGATTGATTGGTAAATGATGTGCAATTTACCCTAATAAATCATAAACCGGATGTTATCAATTGGAAAAATAATACATGTAAAAGTAGAATGTAGTAGTAGAATGTAAAATAATAAATGTAAAATATTGAATGTAAAAGTTGAAGCGGTTTTCAATTTGTAACTTCATTACTTATAAATAACAATGTAAGTTTTAATTTGAACCTGCCCGGTTTTAATATATTAGCATTAACATTCCATAGCATAATTTTATTTGTTTAAACAAACCTGAGTTGATGATTAAACCCTATTTGTATATAGATATAACCCTTGAAAAAGGTAAGGCTGTTTTTACCAGTGAAATGATTGCCGCAGGTACTGTTGTAGAAATTTCTCCGGTGATAGTGATGAGTAAGGAAGACAGGCTGCATCTAGATAAGACCCTGTTACATGATTATATTTTTGAATGGGGGAAATTGAAAGATAAATGCTGTATGGCATTGGGATACATACCCATGTATAACCATAGTTACAAAAGCAACTGCGAATATTTCATGGATTTTGAGGAAGAGACGATGTTCATCAAAACCGTAAAAGCCATCCGGAAAGGAGAGGAGTTAACCATCAATTACAATGGCAACTGGAATGACAGGAAAAAGGTTTGGTTTGATGTGGTTTAAAAATGTTTAAAGTTTATAGTTCATAGTAAAGTACCTAACGTAAGATGCTTATTTATGAACTATAAACTATAAACCAGATGTTAACCTTTTCTCTCTTCAAACTCTTTCCTGATGATATTCAAAGCAGCGCCTGCCCTGAACCATTCTATCTGCTGTTCATTGTATGTATGGTTCACCTGTATCTCATCTTTTGTTCCGTCTGCATGATTCAGCACAATTGTTAGTTTTTTATCCGGGGCAAAGGTGGTTAAGCCAATGATATCTATGCTGTCGTCTTCCTGTATCTTATCATAATCAGCCTTATCATCAAAAGTGAGTGCCAGCATACCCTGTTTTTTCAGGTTGGTTTCGTGTATACGTGCGAATGATTTAACCAGTACGGCCCTAACGCCCAGGTGGCGTGGTTCCATGGCAGCATGTTCCCTGGATGATCCTTCACCGTAATTTTCATCACCCACCACTAATGAACCGATTCCCGCTGCTTTGTAAGCTCTTTGTGTTGCAGGAACGGGCCCGTATTCTCCTGTAAGCTGATTCTTTACTGAGTCTGTTTTTTCGTTAAAATAATTAACTGCCCCAATCAGCATATTATTACTGATATTGTCAAGATGGCCGCGGAATTTTAACCATGGGCCGGCCATTGATATATGATCGGTCGTGCACTTGCCCTTAGCCTTAATAAGCAGTTTTAATCCTTTCAGGTCGGTGCCTTCCCATGCCTGGAAAGGTTCAAGTATCTGCAGCCGCTTGCTGTCTGGCGATACTTTTACCTGCACGCTGCTTCCATCTGCGGCAGGTGCCTGGTAACCGGGATCATCAACAGCAAATCCTTTGGGAGGCAATTCATACCCGGCCGGTGCGTCCAGCATTACCTGTTCGCCTTTATTATTGGTGAGTTTATCAGTAAGCGGGTTAAAATCTAGCCTGCCGGCAATGGCCAGTGCGGTTACCATTTCAGGGGATGCTACAAATGCCAACGTATTCGGGTTTCCATCAGCGCGTTTGGCAAAATTCCTATTGAATGAATGTACGATGGTGTTCCTTTCTTTTTTCTCTGCTCCTACACGTGCCCACATGCCTATACAAGGGCCGCAGGCATTGGCAAATACGGTGGCGCCAATCTTATCAAAAACTTCCAGGAAACCATCACGTTCTATGGTGTAGCGAACCTGCTCACTGCCGGGTGTAATGGTAAATGCCGAATTCAGTTTCAGGCCTTTTTCACTCACTTGTTTGGCCAGGCTTACTGAACGGCTGATATCTTCATACGAGGAATTGGTACAGCTTCCAATGAGCCCCACTTCAATTTTCATGGGCCATCCATTGGCTTCTGCCGTTTCCTTCATTTTTGAAATAGGGGTGGCCAGGTCCGGTGTGAATGGTCCATTCAGATGCGGTTCCAATGTATTCAGGTCAATTTCAATCACCTGGTCAAAATAGGCTGTCGGGTTTGCGTACACTTCCGGGTCGCCGGTAAGATGTGAGGCAATATTATCAGCCATTTCAGCTATTTCTGCTCTTCCCGTTGCTTTTAAATAACGGCTCATACTTTCGTCATAACCAAAGGTTGATGTGGTGGCACCTATTTCTGCTCCCATATTACAGATGGTTCCTTTTCCCGTACAACTCATGCTGGTAGCACCTTCACCAAAATATTCAACAATAGCGCCGGTTCCGCCTTTTACGGTAAGGATGCCTGCAACTTTTAAGATCACATCTTTGGGTGCAGTCCAGCCATTTAATTTACCGGTTAGTTTTACACCGATCAGTTTGGGCATTTTCAGTTCCCAGGGAAGACCAGCCATCACATCACAGGCATCAGCGCCGCCAACACCTATGGCAACCATACCTAAGCCACCGGCGTTTACCGTGTGACTGTCAGTGCCAATCATCATACCGCCGGGAAATGCATAATTTTCCAGTACAACCTGGTGTATGATGCCGGCTCCGGGTTTCCAGAAACCGATACCGTATTTGTCAGAAACCGATGCCAGGAAATCGTACACTTCACTGCTTTCATGAACTGCCCTGTCCAGGTCTGTCTTGCTGTCTACCTTTGCTTCAATAAGATGGTCGCAATGCACTGTAGATGGCACAGCTACTTTGTTCCTGCCGCTTTGCATGAACTGTAACAGGGCCATTTGGGCGGTTGCATCCTGCATGGCCACCCTGTCCGGTGCAAAATCAACATAATCTTTTCCTCTTTCAAAAGCTTTTCCGCTTGCTTCACCGGTCCATAAATGGGCGTATAATATTTTCTCTGTCAGGGTGAGTGGTTTTCCGGTTACTTTGCGGGCTGCGTCAACGCGGCTGCTGAAATTTGAGTAACATTTTTTGATCATGTCGATGTCGAATGCCATAATATCTGTTTGGTGATTTGGAAATTGATCATTTTATATGAAAAAGGGATAAAAATGTGGGTAGTTTCACAGTTCCGGCCCTT
Organism: uncultured Chitinophagaceae bacterium; assembly: GCA_937996595.1. Lineage (GTDB taxonomy): Bacteria > Bacteroidota > Bacteroidia > Chitinophagales > Chitinophagaceae > Ferruginibacter. The sequence continues at coordinate 19,336 of CALKVC010000025.1, read as the reverse complement.
ATTTTCAAAATGGTTTTGCAAATTTACTGAAACATTGCCATTTTTTAAAGGGCTTGTTTTTGGACTGAAAACTGTTTATTTTTGCCCTATGAACCGTTTTAAGCAATTTGTAGAATGGCATGTGTTTGGTGTATGCACAGCCATTGGCGAAAAGATGGGGATAGCTACTTCCGTAATCCGTAAATATTTTATTTACATCTCATTCATCACCATGGGTTCTCCGGTTATTATTTACCTGTTCGTTGCTTTCTGGATGAATGTAAAAAGGTATATCTTCAGTGCCAGGCGTAATCCCCTTCGCTATTTATAACAGGACGATGCGGTTATATGTTAAAGCCACCTGATTATGGTTGAATCTACATTTAACAAGTGGACGCTGACTGCCATTTTTTCCAGTATTTTATTGAGTATCGTGTTCCTGCTTTTCCTGATTATTCAGGGAGTTGGTAAACTGCCTCTTTTTGCAGGAGTTCCAATTTTACTGTTAATGGTATTCATCATAATATGGCTCGTGTATGGTGAGTTACGGAATAAAGCCATCAAAGTAATAATCAATTCAGATTCGGTAACTGCCATGCATTTTTTAGGGTTGGGAGCAGGAACCAGTTATGCGTTTAAGGAAATTGAAGGGTACAAAATTTCCAGACTTCCTTCTGAATACCAGGAATATGAATACCTGTACCTGTTTATTGGAAGAAAAAAAATAATCAGGTTATCGCAATTTTATCACAGTAATTATGCTGAATTAAAGAAATCAATCATTTCAGGAATAAAAAATTTAGGAGAAGAACCGTTCAGTATTACCAGGGAAATAAAGGAGATTTTTATTGCATAAATAACGAAAGCCAGCCGGGTACATATTTATATTCTGAAAGCCAAATTGCTGCTTCGTTGCTGCCGTACAAGTGAGTGACACAACGATGCCGGGCAATGGTATGCTGCCTGCATGAAAAATCAAATGACCGACTGCCTGAGTTTTACCAGTTTTTCCAGTAAGGGTTCGAGCAGATCGAGTTTGAGCATATTGGCGCCATCGCTTTTAGCTTTGGAAGGATCCGGATGTGTTTCAATGAATAACCCGTCGGCGCCAGTAGCTATTGCTGCTTTGGCGATGGTTTCAATCAGTTCGGGGTTTCCGCCTGTAACACCTGCTGACTGGTTGGGCTGTTGAAGGGAATGGGTGCAATCCATAATCACCGGCACTTGAATCTCTTTCATCCAGGTGATGTTGCGGTAATCAACTACCAGGTCCTGGTATCCGAATGTGTTACCTCTTTCTATTAAGCCTACTTTTTCATTTCCGGCATTTTTAATTTTTTCCACCGCAAATTTCATCGATGGGCCGCTGAGGAACTGCCCTTTTTTTACATTCACAATCCTGCCGGTTTCGGCTGCGGCAAGTAAGAGTTCAGTCTGCCTGCACAGGAATGCGGGAATTTGAAGGATGTCAACATAGCTGGCTGCCATAGCCGCTTCCGGGGCGCTGTGGATATCAGTTGTTGTTGGAAGATTATATTTTTCGCCCAGGTTTTTTATCAGTTGCAGCGCCTGTTCATCACCAATACCTGTAAATGAACTGGCGCTGGTACGGTTGGCTTTACGGTATGAAGATTTGAAAATATACGGAATGTGCAGACGCCGGCAAACTGCAGCCACTTTTTCGGCCACTTCATTTATCACTGCTTCGCTTTCCACCACGCATGGTCCGGCAATCAGGAAGAAATTGTTTGCATCATATTGTTGTTTGCTGAACAGGTCCTGTAAATATTTTTCCATGCGGTAAAATTACTAAGAAGCTTTAATAAACAATGATTGTGCCTTAATTACCTTGGATTTAATAATATATCCTAGGCCAATCAGTTGCTGAAAAAGTAAACCTTACCATTTCAATAGGGTTGGGGCAAGGGGTTAAATACCAATTGCTTTCAAAAACTCTTCTTTTTTTCTCCTGGATACATCAACTAAAATGCCATTTTCAAGTTCGATCTGTCCGCCATCACCCCTGATATATTTTTTAATATAATTTAAATTGATAAGGTAAGAATGATGAACACGAAAAAAAATATCACTGGGTAGCAAATCTTCCAGTTCTTTCAATGTTTTTGATACAATAATTTTTGGTTTGTTTTTAAAGAAGATATTAGTATAGTTGCTTTGTGCTTCCAGGTGAATGACATCGTTGATTTCAAAAAACAACAAGCCGTTTAAAGTTGAAACGGCCAGTTTGTTCATTTGTTTTTTGGGATGCCCGATATTATGTTGAAGGAGTTCTATTTGTTTTTTTGTTTGTGTTGTTTTATTAACTTCTATTCTTGCAATGGCGGATTTTAATTCTTCAATGTCTACCGGCTTAAGTAAATAATCAAAAGCTGCATATTTAATAGCTTTAATGGCATATTGATCATAAGCAGTTGTAAAAATGATTTGGAAATCCTTTTCCTTAATAGCATTCAGCATTTCAAAGCCGTTCATTTTGGGCATTTCAATATCCAGAAAAATTAATTGAGGATGATGTTTTTCAATAACTGATAATGCTTCATTACCATCTGCTGCTTCGGCCAGTATCTTTACATCCGGGCAATAGCTTTGAAGCTTTTTCCTTAAAGCCAGACGGCCTTTGGCTTCGTCGTCAATGATGATTGCTGTAATCATTTTAAATTATTTTCAATTCAACCTGAATGAAAGTACCTGTTGCGATATTGTTTTCATAAAGGTCTGTAACTTTTACGGAAGCCTCGTTTTCCTTATTAAACAACCTGATCCTGTCGTAACTTAACTGCATGCCATAGGAAGAATCTTTATTCTGAGCAATCAACTGGGCGGCTGATCGTCCAATGCCATTGTCTTTTATGCTGTATTCAATTGTTTCGCCCTGTTTCTTAATCCGGATTTCCAATAAGCCATCTTTTCCATCTTTGTTTTTTAGTCCATGCAGGATAGCATTTTCTACAAAAGGTTGAATGATGAGCGGAGGTACTTTATAATCACTTTCCAGCAATTCATTGTCAATATCTATGATCGTTTTAAATTTATTATCATTGCGCAATTCTTCCAGTTCTATATACAATTTTAACGTTTCAATATCCTTTGAAAAGGAAACGGTATTATGTTTACTGCTGTCTAATATATTCCGCAACAGTTTGGCAAATTTATTAAGGTAAAGCGTGGCATTGTATTTATCATTGCTGTGGATGAAAGCGTCGATACTGTTTATGCAATTAAACATAAAATGGGGGTTCATCTGTGCTTTTAAAGCTGCCATTTCGGTTTCGCTTATTTTTCTTTTGAGTGATGCCTCACGCCTGATAACTGCTATTCGCCTTTTTACCAGCAGGAATACAAATGCGGCAACAGTTCCTGCAATCAATATCCAGAACCATACTGTCTGGTACCAGTATGGCTTGATAATAATATCCAGTGTATCAGTTTTTTTAGTAAGATTTCCCAGTTTATCAGATCCTTTTACCAATAGTTTGTATTTTCCTGGTGGTAGGTAATTGAAGTTGAGGTGGCCTGAAGGATTCTCTGTGAATTCTTTCATTACCGGCACCAGTTTATACAGGTATTTTATGGCGTTAGGGTGATCATAATTCAGTACAGCAAAATCCACGGAAAAGGATTTCTCTCCAGGTTCCAAAACAATTTTATTTTGCGAGGTAGTTTTTCCGGCAAAGCTGATGTTTGATTTTTCCGTTGATACATCAGTAATATAAACAGCACTGGAAGCATTAATATTCTGGTTGAGGAAACCGGGTGCGAATTGAACCATTTTTTCACCGATACCTGTTATTATACTGCTGTCTGGGAGTAGTTGCAGAACACTTTCATATACATCTGCAGGCAGTCCGTCGAGGCTGCTATAGCTGGTCCATCGCTCATTTTTCCTTATCCAGCACCATATGTGCGATCTTGTATTACACCAAACATTATTTTCTTTGTCTACCAGGATGTTATGGACGGGCCCCATAACTTTGCTTTCCGGAAATTGTTTTATAACCTTTCTTTTTGCCGGGTTGTATAAGTAAATACCTTTCATGCTGCCAATCCAAAGCATACCATCATCATCTTCATCCAGCGCCGTTATATAGTAATCAGTTACAGGAATACTGTTTTCTTGTAAAGAATGTTTAAAGAAAATATCATGCTTCGGATCATATTCCACCAGTTCCTTTTTTGATGTGATAAAAATTCTCCCTTTGCTTGTCTGGTATAAATAGGTGATATATTCCGGTATGAAACTATCATTGATAGTGCCAGGTTTTAGATGCCGGGTAATAATCTTTTTTTTAGCATTAAAAACATATAATCCGTCTTGTGCTGTCCTAAGCAGCCATTCATCTGCAGAAATGGCGGCAATATTTGAAAAATGAGGTGTTTTACCTATTTCCGGTAATGGAATTAACCGGGTATGGTCAGATACCAGGTCCCATTCAATGAGTCCAAAATTTCCGGTCAGGTATAAATAATTTCCATAGCGCTTACATTCGTAAGGATATGATGTTTCATTCAGTGTTGTTTTGCTGAGCGGGATCAGGCTTTTGTGGTAGCTTATGAATTGCCAGTTATGATCATAGCGTAAAATACCCCTGCCTGTTGTAACCCAATAATTTTCCTGGTCAGCATGAAAAAGATCAGTTGTGAAATGATCAGGTTCCATGTAGGGTAACTGTCCGGGCAATGTCATTGGAATGATGGTTGTTTTTTGGAGGCTCATTTGAAGGACATTACATCCTTTTTCATACCCCATCCATATCCGGTTGTCCTTGTCAGTAAACATTTTTGTCCAGAAAGTTCCCTGGTATCCGGTTTTATTGTAGATATTAGGCGGGAATGATACAGATTCAAGCGTTTTTATATTTATCAGCGTAAGGGAAAAACCCGGAATAATTAACCAGGAATTATCATTATCATGCCATTGATAAGCAGCGTACAGGCTCCTTTCTTTTACGGGCAGTTTGAAAGCTGAAAAATGTCCGGAATTTTCATTGAATTGAAATAAATTTCCCTCTGCTGTTGTAACCCAGTACCTGTCAAGCTTATCTTGCAATATGTTCGTTGTTGTTCCAATTGAGTGTGAGGGGAAAGATTTTATTGGTTGCATGGTCTTGCCGTCCAGTTGATAAATATTCCTGTTGGTGAAAGTCCATAATCTGTTATTATTATCTCTGTAAATGGGTTGTATCAACTGAAGTGTATCGGCTTTCCAGACCGGAATGGATTCATGTTGTAATTGCATATTATCGTTCACGGAATAAAAACCTTTATAGGTCGATATCCATAACTTATTATCAATTCCTAGGTACAGGCTATTGGCGAGGGATTCAGGCAGGCTGTTTTTATCGGTGGGGTGATGGGAGAAACTTGTAAAACTGTCTGTATACTGGTCATAACAGCACAATCCGTTAGGTGTATTTATCCATATCCTGTTTTTATGGTCAACCAGCATTTCCCAGATCCGGTTAGAAATCAATGAGTTTGGATTAGCATGATCATGAAAGAATTGTTTAATTCCTTTTCCGTCATACCTGTTCAGTCCATTTGATGTGCCCAGCCAAATAAACCCGTTTTTATCCTGTAGGATGGCTGTCACATAATCGTCCGAAAGCCCGTCTTTCATTGTGAGGTAACGGAATTTGAAGTCGGGAAAAGTCTGGCCTATCGCACAGGATAAATGCAACAAGAAAATAGATGCAAGCAACATATTAAATAGCCTGGGCTTCACTACCTATGTTTTTGTTAAGATAAGCTAATTTAGGATCAACTCATGTATGTAAAACATCAGCAGCTTGATTATTTTGATCTCTTTTTTCTTTTGATTTCTTTTTTCGCATTTGTTTCTGTATTTCGCAGGGCAGGTAATTGTATGTTGGAACCGCAAGGCCCGTTTATAGCGTGGAAGTATGAGCCGTTTTTTGCTTCAAAGCCATTGGTAAGGCGAATGGTATTTCCTGCCCGTAATTTTAGGGAATTACCGGCAGAGCCCGGTACTTTCTGACTTGAGTTGATTGTTGCAGAGCTTTGATAAAACATATTTCCAAAAATGCTGTTTGATAAATTTTGTGAAACACTGCAACCCGAACGTCCTTCCGATCTCCATATTCCTCTTCCAAAAGTGGCGGCGGTTACATTATTGGTTGAAAAATTTACAAACAAATCAGTAACCGGCACACGGGGTAATCCATTATAAAAAGGTTCCCAGCCCGGTTGGTTGTCGTCCTTATAAAAAACACCGATCTCTGTTCCAATATACATTGCGCCCGAAGGGTTGTTATTGTTGGTTGCAAAAGCTATGGAATAGATTGGTATATCCGGTAAATTAAGGGTATAATTAAACCAGGAAGTACCACCATTTGTAGACCTGAATACTTTTACATCGTATGTATATCCGGAAAAAGTAAGGATAATATCATCCGCATTAGCAGGATTAATTGCAATCGAACTAATTGGGTAAACATTTGAATACGGGAAATGGGGGTTGAGTTCAGCGCTCCAGGTTGGTGTAGTAGCATTAGGGTTATCACTGATTTTGATCCTGCTGCCATCTGTAATTACCAATCTTGACCCCAAGCTGCTCATAGCCATGGCAGATGCGGAATTATATCCTCCAATATTACTCCAGGAAGTGCCACCATTGGTTGAACGCAGGATGCCATTATTCGAACCAAAAAAAATGCTGTTGGGATTGCTGGTAGATTGCAAGATCGGGGTTACCCACTTACCGCCAACATTCACAGTTAATGGGTTAAAATTATCTCCTCCATTTGTTGATTTATACAACCCTCCGTTTTGGATACAAGCATACATAATATCAGGATTTGAATAATCTATTATATTATCCATTCCATCATAATTACGAAGTACATTGATAAAATTTGATGTATTTGAGGTACGCAGAAACTGACAATTATCTTGTGTTCCGCCAAGTATCATCTCATTATTTGCCTCATAACCTGAAATTCTATAATATTCTCCTATCACTAAATTTAAAGATATGTTTAGCCATGTAACACCATTATCAGTACTTCTGTATACACCACCGTCATCACCCATATAATAATATCCGTTTAATGGATTGCGCTCCAATGCATGTACATCTCCATGTAAATTGCTTGCAGTAGTTATATTAAGTTGAGTAAAATTGCTGCCAGCATCTGTAGAACGATAGGTGCGGACTCCCGCTATAATAATTTCATTTTCATTAGAAGGATTGATAATAACAGCATTATCATAAAAGGCTTGCTGGCCATTCCCAAAAATATCAAGATTGTCATTTTTTCTTGAAAAAGAAACACCACCATCGCTTGAATAATATAATCCATTGTAAGACCATCCAATATAAGAAAGATTTGTAGGGCCTGCTAATGCAAAAACGGCTTCGGGATTTGCAGGCGTAACAGCGAGTTCAATTCTGTCGGCACTAACATACAAAGGCAAATTTGTGGTGGTGATATTTAATGTTGTCAGGTCTACTGTATATACATTGCTATCATTCATAATTGTATAATAAAGCACATTATTGTCATTTGGCTTAAACTCAAAGTCGGTAATACGGTCCCAGCGAATCCTTTGCCAGGTATTTCCCATATCAACTGTTCTGAATAAGCCATCGCTGGTAGCAGCAAAAATTATATTACTATTTGTTGGATGAATTTTAATTTTATAACCAACAATTTGTTTTGAAGTTGCATGTGTTAATCCGGTTATGGACCAATTATTGCCGCCATCAAGAGATTTTAAAACACCAATTCCATTATGAGTTCCATAAGGAGCAGCACTGCCCAAAGCACCATTACCATCACCTGTTAAAGCATAAATGGTATTGCCATCCGGCGCAACTGCAATTCCGGAAAAAGATGTAACCGGTAAGTTATCTGAAATATTATACCAACTGCCGGATAGCCCGCCGTTCCCGCTTTTCCAAATACCTCCTCCTGCAGTGCCAATATAAATAATATCAGGATTTGTTGGATGAAATGCTATACAATTTACCCTTCCCTGATGTGCGGTTTGTGTTAATGGAGTTAAAGAAGTGCTGTGGCCTAAGCTGATCCAGTTACCACCATTCGTTAATAAATTTTGATTTTGAATAGAACTAAGATTAGTTAATTCGTCAAAATTTTTCTTTTCAAAATTTTCTAATTTACCGTTTGATGTGAGATGATGAGAAGCAAACCACTCCCATCTTTTCCATTGCGAATTAACAGGTTCATTTAATTCTTCAGCATCCTTATCCTTATGTAAATCCTGGTGTAGTGTTAATGTATCGAAATAATAATTTATTTTTTTTGCCAATTCTATAAATGTAAGGTTAGAATCAGCAGGGGAAAGTACTTTTAAATATGATTGTGCAAAAATAATTTTAGTGCTCCCTATGAAAATTGTAATAAGTAATAAGTTCTTCATAAAATATTTATTTTTTCATTTTAGAAGGCGATTGTTGATTTCGCAGTATTTCAATCTCTTTCTTTAATTCAATAACATACAAGGTCAGCTCTTCTATTTTTTCCATCATTTTTGTTTGCATTTCGCCTACTTTCAATCCAACGGTCTCAATTTCACTTGCCGCCGGAATACCGGGGAGGTGTTTATATTGTTTAATATATTGAGCTATACTGTCGAGACTTGGCAGTTCATATTTTTCTTCAAATACGTAGTCGGCCCATGGCGATGCCTCCACAATAATTTCCTTGCTTCGTATAGAGCCATTCACACTTAGTCTTTGTGATGGGTTATTGGTTCCGATTCCGATGAAATTATTGGTGCCGTTCACCATTAGTGCTGGTTGATACCCTGCGGAGGTTAAATAAATATCCAGCCCGCCTGCACCAATTTCAAGTCCGGTTCTTGCAAACTGTGGTGTATTTGTAAGGTCGCTGATACCCTTTATGTATGCAAAGCTTTGTATGTTTTGTGTGGCCAGGCTAATCATTGGGTTTACCCCGGCAACTTGTAAAAGTTCCGTATTGCCGGATAGATTAATTGTATTGTCAAAAATGGAGAGCTTGTTTGAAGGTGCATCCAGGCCGATGCCAGTTTTGCCTCCGCCCAACGCTATGATTACATCACCTCCATTTACCGGGTTATTGGTAGACCATTGTGCACCTGGCAGGTCGTTGATATAAACTTTTGATGGTCTCCTGGATGCGAAGATGCCAGGGCCGCCATAAAGCTTATTCCCACCCCGTATATATGTATGCCCATCTGTCCCGTAATTAAAATGAGAAGGGTAATTTGTGCTACCGCTAACTGATAGTGTGGCAGCATCACTTATATCATTGGCACCAATATGAACATTACCATTTTTATAAATGTTCAGTGATCTTCTGGCAACAGAGAATGAGTTATTTGTTACGGTGCTATCAAGCATATCCAAACTGAAAAAACCAGATGTGGGATTCAGGTTCATATTCATTCCATAACCGCTGGAAATTGCTTTTCCTATACCAGCCGGGCCATCACGGTATTGATTAAATCCAATAGAAGGCCAGTTACGTTGTATAGAAATACCATTACCATCTCCTCCAAAAATGGCAGAAGTGTAACCGATACCGGAAACACCGGCTACTTCCAGTTTTGCCCTGTCTGGCGTAGATGTGCCAATCCCAACATTTCCAATATTGCTGTTATAAATATTGGGTCCATTAATATCCCAATTCGAACCTCCTCCGCCACCTCCAAAATAATCCAGGCTGTTGTAATAGCTGCTGATGATTTCCCATCGCTGCACATTGGCATCATATTGTAAGGAAACGGAACCGCCATTATAAACCGCAAATGTAGTGCCTGTGCCGGTGGTAATCCTGTTTGCAGCTAAGGACGTTACATCTTCATTGTACAACTCCATAGAAAAATCAGATCTGTTTGTGAGTGTTATGGTACGGCCATCAACAGCAGCTGTAATGCCTGCAATAATGAAATTTCCAACCGGTATTGCCTGGCTTTTCAGTTTATAATTGCTTTGCTTTACAGTATTAACATCAAGGGCATAATTATAAGTGCTGCCGATCGTAATATCTGCACTGCGAAATGCGATATCGCCATTAATGTCTAATCTTGATTGCGGAGTAGTTGTACCAATTCCTATATTCTGCCCCAATCCGGTTAGGGGAAGGGATAGTACTGATATCAACAAACATATTATTGTTTTCATCGTAAAATATTTTTTTTCTCTTACGAAAAAACAGCATATCTGTTTAATAAAAATACCTATTGAGCCATTTACTTAAACCAATTAGCAGGTGGCAGTAATAATTTACCGCTTAAATGTTAATTGTTGGTTATTGTAGTTTTTTGATACCAGTTACTAAATGATCACTGTGAATAACTAATTCAGCTTTTTAAAATAAATACTTTGTTTGTTTTTTTATAGTGCTATTAACAACGCACAAACCTTTAACCACCGGGATTTATTTAATTAACAAACAAAAAAACTTGTTATGAAACAGAGATTATTATTATGGTGTTCCATTTTTTTACTGTCAGCTTCTTCATGCAGAAAAGATATACAAGATTACCCTGCTGAAAATGATAGTATGGCCGATAATGAAAAAACGGCGACAAGGCCCGGTGAATGCAGGCTTACGTCAGCAAGCCGCGATAATGCATACACTGTTTTTTTAAAATATAATAACCGTGGCCTGGTTAGTGAATGGAAGGAGGATTATTTTGACGGCTTCCCATACATTATTACCTATAAATATGACCTGTTTGGGCGGCTCAAATCAGGCCAAACTATTAATACATATGATGGCACCAGCTTTGATGTTAAGTACATATATCAGGGTAATAGGTTAGTTAAGCATATTATATATCAATCAGGTACCAATACGGTTGTCAATGAAATTGTGAATACATATAACAGCCGTGGCCAAATTACCAGGCGCGGCAGTACAGTATTTCCGGTATATTGTACATTCACTTACAATGCACTGGGCAATAACCCGCTTGTTAATTATTATATTGACGGCTCTTTGTACTTGAAAGAAGAATTTAGTTACAAGCAATTCAACAGGAATCCCTACCTGGCTGCTCATGGAATACCATATGTTACCTATTTGTATGATTTCATGTTTTCAAAATGGTGGCAAACAAGCGAAAAATATACATTTTATGATGATCAGGGAGTAGGAACGGTTACACTTGATCTGGATCCTGCCACTGCTGCTCTAACGTTGGGCCCGCAGAATTACCTTACTTCTATTACAAATCTTGACCGGATTTCCGGGGAAAATACTTCAGCATATTTCACATATGACAATTGTAATTGTACCCCACTTAAATCAACAGGCAAGGGGAAAGCAAGCTTATCAAATACAAGATATCTTGCATTGGCAAAATTCAGAAGGGCATTTGAAAATGGAGATATGAAATCCATCAAGGCAACCTTGAAGACTGTTTTACAGAAGTAACTACAAATAAATAAGTACTGTTTAGGGCATCACAACATGGGGTGCCCTTTTAGTTTCTGATTAATTTAAAGAGTATTTCTTTCATCCTCATTGAAACATTTACAAATTTGCAGTTCAATGCTTCCGATTTATATAAATTAAAAGGGCTTATACTACAAATAAAGATTTATTTATTTTCTTGATATTTATTGTATAAGATGAAAAAGGTACTAATAATTTTATGTTCTATTATTTAAAATAAATCATTTACTTATAAAATAAACCCTCTTTATCTTATCGTTTTCAACCTGGTAAATGGCAGTGGCTTCCAGCGGTTTATTGCCAAAACCGGTTACACTTTCTTTGTCTATGATGGTATTTCCCTGTATGATGCGTTCCTTAATTTCGCAATGCAGGTTAGGTACGGTATTAAAAAATGCATAATCTTTTCGCATCTGGTTTTTGCCTTTTGAAAGCAACGTGGAAGGGAATTCATACAATTCAACATCTTCTGCATAGGGTTCAAGAAAAGCTTCCAGGTCACGGTCATTATAAGCATTCAGTTGCCGCTGTACCAGGGCAAGCGCAGTTTCCCTGATCAGGGTATCAGGAGTTATCAAAAATCCATTATTGAAAACAAGGTTTATGTTCGACAGGTTATCCAGGTTATCAAGCGGATTGGCATCCAGTAAAATCAGGTTTGCTTTTTTACCCACAGCAATACTTCCGTATTCATTTTCTTTCCCAAGAATATAAGCAGGATTGATCGTGGCTGATTGTAAAACCTGCCAGGTACTGATTCCAGCGCTTTTCATGGCTTTTAATTCCTGCAGGTAAGAGGTTCCGTGTAACGTACCTATATTCCCGGCATCGGTTCCGGCTGCTATGCGGATACCGGCATCCGTCATTTTTTTCAGGTTCTGCAGGCAGATGGAATCCTGTTTTACATTTGCCGTTTTTTGGTTTTTTACAGCTTTTTTATAAGCAGTGATCAGGGAGGTTTCCGGCAAATGTTTCAGGTCGGTAAGTGATCCAATCTGTTGGGGGTTGCCCTGGCGCAATTCACGGGCTGTGAAATCAAGTTCCTGACCGAATGTTTTGTTATAACCACTGTAAACAACCAGGGTAGGACATAAGATGACATTTTTTGATTTTAGTAATTCAAGGAATTCATCTGATACTACTTCGTCATCCACACTATGTACTAAAAAATCGCAGCCCGCTTCAACAGCCAGCCGGGCAGTAATTTGTTCAGTAGCATGCACCGCCACTTTGAGCTTATTGTTATGCGCTTCTTCAATGATCGCTTTTACCGTTGGATAGAAATTCCTGGCGCTTTTTTCCGTATCGTTGCCCATAGCGATATACCATATTTTTATAAAATCTGGTTTATACCGTAACTGATCCCTTACCATTTTAATACCTTCCGCTTCATTGGCAACCAGGTTAAATGGCTCGTCATTCCCCAGGTTTTTAAATACCGGAGGCTCATAGGATGTCAGCAGCGGGCCCGTCATATAAATAGCCGGCGCATAGCTCTTATTGATAAATGAATCCCTTAACTGAAGGAAATTATTTGTTGCGCCAACGTCTATCACAGTGGTTATCCCGTTTTGTATATAGCGTTTCAGGGCGTCGGCCATATGTGTATGTGTCCATTCTATTTCTTTTGTATACGGCATGTATTTGCGAAGATCCATCGCATCAGGCCTTGCATAGAGGCCACCACTCTGAAAAAAATGAATATGTGCATCCGTCATGCCGGGAAACAGGTATTTCCCGGTTCCGTCTACGATCCTGGTACCGGCAGGTATCATTTTTGGCAGTTTGCGGAATATGGCGCTGATTTTATTTCCGGTTATTTCAATACCGGCAACGGTTACCAGTTTCTGTTTTTCCACATCTACCAGGGTTACATTTTGAATGAAAGTTTTGGTGATATTTACGGGTAAAACTGAATCGGGTTTTTGAATATTTTTTTGCTGGCTTTCTTTTAGTTCAGCCGCGGCAAGTTGCTTTGATCCAAGGTAAGCGCTGTATTTGTATACATTCCATTCACTCCATTGCTTTACCAGGCCAATGGCTGTTTCAAAACTCATACTGTCATTACCGGTAAATAAGTATTGTTTGGCATTTGCAGCAAAAACTTCTTTTTCTTTTTCAATACTGGCATTTTTAAAATTATCATTAACAAGCAATTTGCCTTTTTTGGGTAATTCATTATAAGCTGTATTGAATATAGTTTGGTATTCCTTATCAAACACAAGGGAAGGATCTTTTTCCAATGAAAGCATTGCCAGGCTGTATGTCCTGTATGGAAACCCATGTGACTTACCATTCAATGCAGTTGTCTTTGAATGCAAATAAAAACTGTCCAGTGATTCCATAGCTGCCTGGTAGTCGCCGGCAGCAAACTGAAACCGGAACAGGTTGTCGAAATATACTGCTTTGTCTTGATGATTGAATGCGGCAACCAATTCCTTTGCCAGCTTATTCACAGATTCGGCATACTTGTTTTCAGCTGAAAAATTATCCGCCGGAAAATATAGTTTTTGAGCTGCGGTTGTAAGGGATGACAGGAAAATGAATAGGTAAAGAAAGCGTTTCATGATAACAGGCTGTTTGATTATTTATGGGAAGATAATCATTTTGAGCAGGTTGGTAAAACCGGATTCCATAAGGCTGGTTTGTTTTATACATTCATTTTGCCCTTACATTTGCAATTGAATAATGTACTATGATAAAAGAAAGGATACTTGTAATTGGCGCAAGTGGTCAGATAGGAGTTGAACTTACATTGGCGTTGCGAAAGATATATGGCAATGCCAATGTGATTGCTTCTGACCTGCGTGAAGAAAACGCATTGCTGAAAGGCAGCGGCCCTTATGTAAGCCTGGATGTGATGAACAAGGAAATGCTGCATGTGCAGGTGATACGGCAGGGCATTACCCAGATTTATTTACTGGCCGCCATCCTGTCTGCAACAGGGGAGAAGAATCCAAACCTGGCCTGGAGCCTGAATATGCAAAGCCTGCTGAATGTACTGGATATAGCCCGGGAGGAAAAATTGCATAAGGTTTACTGGCCTTCTTCCATTGCGGTGTTCGGGCCCACTTCCCCCAAAGTAAATTGCCCGCAGCAGACTGTTATAGAACCGGTAACAGTGTATGGCATCAGTAAGTTTGCCGGGGAATTCTGGTGCAATTATTATTATCAACGGTATGGGTTAGACGTAAGAAGCATCCGTTATCCCGGCCTCATCAGTTATAAAAGTGCTCCGGGTGGCGGCACAACTGATTATGCAGTGGAAATTTTCCATGAGGCATTGGAGGAAAAAAAATATGAATGTTTCCTGGAAGAAGGAACTTACCTGCCCATGATGTATATGCCGGATGCCATCCGTGCAACAATTGAACTGATGGAAGCCCCTGCATCCAATATCAACATCAGGACCTCCTATAATATTTCCGGTATGAGTTTCTCACCTAAAGAAATAGCCGCGGAGATAAAAGTTCATATCCCCGAATTCTCCATCAGTTATAAACCAGATTACAGGCAACAGATTGCCAATAGCTGGCCGCAAAGCATAGATGATACGGTAGCCAGGAACGACTGGGGCTGGAAAGAAGAATTTGATCTCGCCAAAATGACGAAAGATATGTTAGCAAATTTGTAATTTAAAGTTTTAAGTCCATTGTTTGAAGTTGGGGACCAATCAGTTAAATTGAATTACTTCAAACCTCAAACTTCAAACTTCAAACCTCAAACCTCAAACTAACTTATGTTCATAAGCATACTTAATTAACCCTATCAGGCTGGACGTTTTGGTTTTCCTGAAAATGTTCTTCCGGTGGGTTTCTACGGTTCGTTCGCTTAAAAAAAGGGTTTCTGCAATTTTCTTGTTGCTGTATTCCTTTTCTATCAACCGAATGATTTCAATTTCACGGATGGTGAGGTGTGCTTCTTCCGTTTCTTTTTTCCTTTCCTTATCCTTCATCAATTCGGCCAGTACATCATCGCTGAAGTAAATGCCGCCTGCTGCTATTTTTTCAAGGGCTTTTACCAATTCCTGTTTACCGATATTTTTCAGAACATAACCAGCAATATCACTGTCTTCTATCATCTGGTTAACCAGGTCGCCCTGCCCGCTCATGGATAAAGCGAGTATCTTTATTTGTGGAAATTTATTTCTCACCAGCTTGGCAAGTTCAGCTCCGTTCAATCCGGGCATCATAACATCGGTGAGCAAAATATCTGCCGGTTCTTTTTCAAGCAGGCCTTCCATTTTCAGCGGCTCTGTAGTTTCAATCACTATGTCAAATCCTTGTTGTCCATGCAGTAATGCTTTAATGCCATCTATTACTATCTGGTGGTCGTCAACTATGGCTATCCTGGTTTTACCCTTAATCATGATACAAGGTAAGTATGTTGTTTGAATGAAAAAATTACTGTTTATGCTGTAGGGATATGGATAGCAACCAAACTGCCTTTTCCGGCTTTACTGTCAAAATCAATACTCCCTTTCAGGTAATTGATCCTGGAGATCATGTTTTTCAGCCCGATGCCATTATAAGATTCCAAAGCCGAACTGTTGAACCCCTTTCCGTTGTCTTCAATGGTTATGGAAATGCCGTCGGTATCTTTTATCAGAGAAATGTCGAGCCATGTTGCTGCCGCATGCTTCAGCACATTATTAACACATTCCTGTATAACCCGGTAAAGTACCGTTTCCTTGTTGCTATCAATGCGTTCATCAAGGCCTTCCGTGTGAAGGGAAACGGAGATTATACGGGTATCTATCCTGTCTATGAATTCTTTGATGGCGCTTGCCAGCCCGCTTTTTAACAGGGCGTTCGGCATCATCTGGTGGCTCACATTCCTTATTTCCTTACAGCTTTCATCAATGAGGCCGATTACATTTTCAAAAGATTTTTTTTGGGTTTCATTTTTAAATGACAATTCAGATTCAAAAACAGACAGGTTCATTTTTGCGGCACTCATCATTTGCCCGATGCCGTCATGCAGGTCGGCCGCTATGCGCTTTCTTTCATTTTCTTCTGCAACCATAACTGCTTTGGTGGCCATTTCCTGTTGTTTCATAACGGCTTCCTGCAAATTCTTTTGCTGTAAAAGCCTGTTCCTTTTGTAATAAGAGAATCCAGCAATGCTAAGCACCAGCAGTAATCCGGCAATGGATGCAATTACCAGGTTCTTTTTCGCAATTACAAGGTCCTGTTGCTTCAATTGGAGTTCTTTTTTACCGGTTTCATATTTTGTATTCAGTTCTGTTATCTGGCGGTTGCTGTTTTCATTAAAAACCGAATCCTTTACTGAATTATACTTTTTAAAATATTCCAGGGCCAATGCTGCATTGTTTTTTTCATAGTATGAAGACAGGGAGTTGTAAATCTCCATCAGGTCTTTTTTTAAATTGTTTTCTTCAGCTATCTGCCTGGCTTTGTTCAGGCATTCCAATTCCCTGGTTGCGTTTTTCTGTTTGTTAAATATTTTAGCCATCTGGATAAGGATGGAAGTGATGCCAACCTGTTCATGCAGGTTTTCTTTTAGAGCAAGGGCTTTTTCAAAATATTCCAGGGCCTTTATTGTATCTCCCTTTTCGGCCTGCAGGCTGGCATAACCGTTATAGGCAATACTCAAACCATATTCATCATTCGCCTTCGTATGCAGTTTAATGGCTTGCAGGGAATAATATTCGGCAGAATCGGGTTTGCCCATGTTATTATATACATTGCTCAGGTTGGTTGAAACCGCTCCCAGCAGGTATGCATCATCCAGCTTTTCGTATATGGCTTTCGCTTTCTGGTGGTATTTCAGCGACTGGGTGTAATTATGTATATCATAATATACCAGGCCAATGTTATTAAGGGCATTCGACTGGAACCTTTCATTTTTTACCTGCTCAAAATCGCTTAGTGCTTCAAAGAAATATGTAAGGGCTTTGTCGTAATCTGCCATGTTCCAGTAAATTAGGCCGAGGTTATTGGAAGAACTTCCCCTTCCCTTAAGGTTTTTTATTTCCTCGAAAATGGCATAGGCTTTTTCATAATAGAAGATAGAACTGTCGTATTTGCCGCTGATGTCATATACAACACCAATCATATTATAAGCATCACCCAACCCCAGCTTATACCCGGCACTGTCTGCCAGCCGGATAGATTGTTTTACATATACTTTTGCTTCCCCGGGTTTATCGTACATCAGTTGGCCGCATAGCTTATTGAGCGCATTCACTCTTTCGTTTATGCTTCCTTTTTTAGTGATGGCTAACAAACTGTCTGTTTCACCTGTTTGGGCATTTGCTGATAATGCGTAAAAAAGGTATATAAGTGTTATGGCAGATCTGAATAACATAAATGAAGGTTAGCGGCTTTTCAAGTCTTAAGCAATAGATAATACATCTTTCATGGTGTGGATGCCTTTCCGGTTAACAATGTATTCTGCTGCCATCAGGGCACCGGCAGCAAATCCTTTACGGTTATGCGCCGTATGTATGATCTCGATATCGTCGATGGATGAACTGTATTTTACGGTATGTGTGCCTGGTGCAGGATCAATACGCCTGCTAACGATTTGCAGCTGGCTGCCATCTGCCGGCTGGTTGTTTACCCAGGATGATTTTCGGGGTAATTCACGGATCACTTTTTCGGCAAGCGTAATGGCGGTGCCGCTTGGTGAATCTTTTTTCCCGGTATGGTGTATTTCGTCTATGCTCACTTCGTATTCCGGAAATCGGGCCATCAGCTTCGCCAGCTTGCTGTTCAGTTCAAAGAAAATATTTACGCCTATACTGAAATTACTGGCATACAGGAAGCTGCCGTTTTTTTTCAGGCAATGTTTTTCAATATCAGGTAATTTGTTTAACCAGCCGGTACTTCCGCTAATTACAGGAATTCCGGCATCCAGGCATGTGTAAATATTATCAGCAGCTGTTTCCGGACCAGTGAATTCGATAGCAACATCGGCTTTTTTTAAGTTATCCGCAGAAAGCTCATGCTGGTTTTCCAGGTCAATTTTCAAAGTGATCGTATGGCCTTTTTGCAAGGCAATCTCCTCGATGGCTTTTCCCATTTTTCCATAACCGATCAATGCGATGTTCATTTTTACTTTTTGTAGAAGTTGTAAACAAATATAGTGTTTTGTATCAGGTTTTACTGCGGGGCACGCCACATACAGGAGCTAATATATGACATCAAAAAAAGCCCGGAAAAATGCCTTTTCTCGCTTTTCTCTGGGGTTACTATCTCATTATCTGAATGAAAAAACAAGGCTGATGCCATTGGTTTGTGCAAGCGGGCTGTAACCTGGTTTCAACTGAAAGCCCAGGTTGTCGCTTACGTCAAATGTTTTCAGGTGGGCGTCAACAGCGGCATCGGCAACATTCAGCCCCCAGAAAACAAGGAAGAAAAGTACGGAGTAATCCATATTTTGCCTCACCTGGTTGCGGAAAGTCCGTATCCGTTCAGGCTGGTCTTTTACACCGAAATAGGGTTCCTTAATTTCAAAATCATTTAACGGGTCACCGTCTGTTGCAAGGATGTAAGCATTTCTTGCATCCCGGTACTGCCGGTTATTTCTGAAAAACAGGTACGTAGTGGTTCCTAAAGCAGCATACACAACCGGCACTTTCCATATTTTTTTATTGGTAACCTGCCCCCAACCGGGAACGATGGCTGAACGTATGATTGCTTTCCGGGGTTTATAAACGGAAGCATTGGCAGTATCCTTTTTATTGGAAATCATGCCCGGTGTGTTACTGTTGTTCTTGTACCGGTTGCTGTCTGTTTGTGCATTCAAGCCGCTTTGCAGGAAAATACAGGCAGTTAATACAATCAGGTTTTTTATTAATGCAGGCATCAACTTACTTTAACATTCAGTTTATCCAGCAGTGAATTCAGTTCTTCCAGCGAATAATATTCAAACTGGATATT
>CALKVC010000024.1 GCA_937996595.1 uncultured Chitinophagaceae bacterium | reverse complement strand
CTATATCAGCAAAGACCTGCTTCTCTTTTTAGTAAGTGATTCTTCAGGCGGGTATTTTGCAGCTATGGGAACATTGAAAGATGCCGCCCTGTTTAAAAAATTCAATAAGGAAATGGCTAAAGGGGATGCTGTAGAATCTGAAAAGAACGGCATCAGTTTTTCAAGTACAACAGATTTAACAGCAGCATGGAACAAGGATAAATTCCTGTTTGTTGCAGATGCCAAAATGAACAGGAACAGCTATGCTGCACTTTATGATTCGTCTGTTGCCGCAACACCTGACATAAAACGCGACTGGAACCAGGTTGCAGAAAACATATTTAACCTGAAAGAAGACAAGAGCCTGGGCAAGGAAGAGAAATTCACTGACCTGATGAAAGAGGAAGGCGACCTGCACTTCTGGTTCAATACGGAGAATTTCTATAAAGGAACCCAGGGAATACCCGGCATGGCGGCTTTAAGCATGATAAACCTCGCCAAGATCTATGAAGGTTCTCGTGTAACCGGTACCGTAAGTTTTGATGACGGAAAGATCAATGCGGATTTCAAATCCTATTCCGGCAAGGAAATGACTGAACTGATTAAAAAATACAGTGGCGATAAGATCAATGCCGAAATGGTAAAAAGCATCCCATCAAAAGACGTAGCAGCACTCTTTGCATTTAACTTTAAACCGGAAGGGCTTCGTGAATACCTGAAACTGCTGGGTGTTGAAGGTTTTGCCAATATGGGAACAGCCATGCTGGGATTCAATACTGATGATTTTATAAAAGCGAATAAAGGCGATATCCTGCTGGCACTTACGGACCTTAGCCAGGACAGCTCGGGAAAACCCGACTTTTCGGTGATCTTCAGTGCGTCTATCGGCGACAAACCATCATTTAATAAACTGGTAGCAGCGGGCAACAAGATAGGCAAAGAAAGATTAGGTACTGATAACCCGTCCATATTTCATAATATGAATGATAAATATTTTGCACTGGGCAATAAGCAGCAGCATGTTGATACGTACCTGAAGGGGTCGTCTAATACGAATTTTGATTTTTTTGATAAGATAGCAGGTTCATCCGGCGGCGGTTATGTCAACTTCCAGTATATACTCAAAACGATGGGCGCATCGGCAAAAAAAGACAGCTTTGAACTTGCCATGTATGATGCCACGTTGAAAATGTGGGACAATATGATTGCACATGGCGGCGGTTTTAAATCGGGCGGAAGCACCCAGCATATCGAGATAAACCTGGTTGATAAAAAAACAAACAGCCTGAAGCAACTGAATAGTTACCTGGGCACCCTGGGAATGATACAGAAGAAACGCGACGCACAATACAGGAGCATCATGTTTGATGAGAACACTACTGTAGAACCTGCAGCAGCCATCCAATGATACCATCAATCTTCTAACAATATCAAGCCGTCATCTGTAAATAATGACGGCTTGATATTTTCAATTCAATTATGACCATCACGTTAGAAAATATCATCCCCACATTTCTTGAAAATGAAAAAATTGACAGTTCGGGTATATGGAACAACCGGCTTGTTATCAATAAAGGGGAGCAAATCCATATAGTAGCTTCCAGCGGCAGGGGTAAAACATCATTCATGCATTTCATGTACGGATTGCGGAACGAGTATACCGGCCATATCATGCTGGATGGAAAAAAGATACAAACCATGAATGCTGCTGAATTAGCCGAAACAAGACGCTCGGTTCACAGCATCATATTCCAGGACCTCCGCCTGTTTACAGCAAATACGGTATTTGAAAATATCAATATTAAAAGATTGCTCAACCCGTTTCACGGGGCAGAAAGGATTCGGGAAATGGCATCGCGGCTAGGCATTGAAAATAAACTTCACAAACCCGTAAGCACCTGCAGTTATGGTGAACAACAGCGGGTGGCCATCATCAGGGCCTTACAGCAACCATTCCATTTCCTGCTGATGGATGAACCATTCAGTAACTTGGATGAAGCCAACCGGAAAATAGCCATGGAACTGATAACCGAAGAAGTAATAAAAAGAAAGGCCGGTATAATACTGGCTGATTTGAAAAAACTTGATTTTTTTGAAGCAAGCCGCATCATTTACCTATAGACTCATTACATGAAAGAAAATATGGCCAGCACAACCGGCGGTAAAAAAATGGAAAAGTTATCATACAGGTCTATTGCTGCTTTTTTAAACCCGGTACAGAACAAAACGTCGAGGATATTAAGTTATACCGGCCTTGGCATAGGTGTTTTGTTGTTATTATGTTCTGTACAGATGTACATCAACATAAACCAGCTTTTAAAAGAAAAAAGCCCGCGGAGGAATGGTTTCGATTTCATATCGGTAACTAAAACAATCACCAATGAGAACATGGGTAAGGATAACCGTTTTTCCATTCAGGATATCAGGGAATTACAGGAACAGCCTTTCATAAAAGATGCGGCCCCCTTGTTAAGCAACCAATTCAGGGCAAAGGCAAGTGCCGGAAATATCATTCCATTCAGTACCGATTTGTTTCTTGAATCTGTAAAAAACGAATTCATAGACACAGTGCCGGCATCTTTTACCTGGCAACCCGGGCAGGCCGATGTGCCCATTATCTTTTCAGCCGATTTCCTGGAGATGTATAATATTTTCGCACCGGCCCAGGGGCTGCCGCAACTGTCGGAAAGCAGTATCGGTGTGGTAAACATCATTCTGGAATGTTATGGCCCGGGCGGCATTCAGCAGTACAGGGGGCATATTGTGGCGCTGAGCGACCGGATTAATTCGGTACTTGTTCCCGAAAATTTTCTTTCCTGGGCTAACCAGGCATATGGCAATTCTGTAAATGCGCCTGCAGCCAGGGTTTATATTAAAACAACCGATGCCAATGACCCGCAGTTGCTGGATTATCTTGAAAAAAAGGGATACCATGTAAACAAAGACAAGACCAAGTTTGGACGGGTAAAACAGGTATTGCAGGCAGTTGTAACCGGGCTTGGGGGATTTGCCGTGCTGGTGATACTGCTGGCCATGATGCTGTTCTCTTTTTACCTGCAACTGATGATTGCCAGGAGCAGGGATAACCTTCAATTGCTTATCACCCTTGGTTATTCACCCGGCTGGCTAAGCAAAACAGTTTCCGGAAGATGGATACCGGTTTATGCGGTTATCATCTTTATTGCATTACTGCTTACGGCCCTGCTGCAATTTGCATTCCGGAATATCGTATTAAGCGGAAGGGATGAATTGCAGCCATACCTGCATACTGGCATTTATATACTTGCCGCCGCTTTACTGCTATTATGCGTTACCGTTAATTACCGGCTGATCAGGAAGCTGCTATACCGGTTATAGAAACCCAACTTATTAAAAGCAAATGGATTTTGCATAGCAGCAAAACCGTTATACCTTTTCAAAGATAACGGCGGAACCCTGGCCTACCCCCACACACATAGTGGCAAGGCCGTAGCGGGTATTTCTTTTTTTCATTTCATGCAATAAGGTGGTTGATATACGAACGCCGCTGCATCCCAGCGGATGGCCAAGGGCGATGGCGCCACCGTTCACATTCACTTTTTCCAGGTCGAGCCCCAGGTCGTGAATACAGGCAATACTTTGGGATGCAAAAGCTTCATTCAATTCAATGAGGCCAATATCGGCTACCTGTAACCCGGCCCTTTTAAGCGCTTTGTTGGTGGCAGGCACCGGGCCAATGCCCATTACGGCCGGTTCTACCCCGGCAACCGCCATACTAACTACTTTTGCCATCGGTTGTAAACCATACTTCTTCACTGCCTCTTCGCTGGCCAGCAACATGGCTGCAGCGCCGTCGTTGATACCGCTGCTGTTGCCTGCCGTAACTGTTCCGTCTTTTATAAATGCCGGTTTCAGTTGCCCCAGTTTTTCAAGCGATGTGAGCCGTGGATGTTCATCCTGTTCCATTTCAAAAGTATCTTTTCCTACCTGCACCTGCACCGGTACGAGTTCATCTGCCCATTTCCCTTGTTGCTGTGCATTGGCATATTTCTGCTGGCTTTCAAGCGCAAATTCATCCTGTGCATGCCTGCTGATATTCCATTGCCTGGCAATATTTTCTGCGGTTTCGCCCATGGTATAGGGGTAATACATGGAAGCCAGCTTAGGATTAACAAAACGCCAGCCCATGGTAGTATCAAATATTTGTGCACTGCGGTCGAAAGCTGATGATGCTTTCGGCATTACAAAAGGCGCCCTGCTCATGCTTTCCACGCCACAGGCAATCATGAGTGCTGCATCGCCACAGGCAATGGTACGGGCACTGTCCATAATAGCCTGTAAACCACTCGCACAAAGCCTGTTTACGGTTGTGGCCGCCACATCTACCGGTAAACCGGCAAGCAGGGAAGCCATGCGTGCCACATTGCGGTTATCTTCCCCGCTTTGGTTAGCGGCCCCAGCAATAACATCTTCTATGGCTTTAGGATCTACCTGGCTGTTGCGCAGCATCAATGATTTAATTACATGGGCCAGCAGGTCGTCGGGCCTGGTTGCAGACAGCAAACCGGCATATTTTCCGATGGGGGTGCGTACGGAATCAATTACATAAACCGTTTTCATTATACAGGTTTTTTCGTTGTATTAAAAATCTTACCTGGCAGGTTCAGGCATCATTCCCAGAAATAAGTGAATGATCTGTCATTTTACAGGTGCCAAATAAATACCAAATGTAGGATGATTATCTTTGCAGAATGGCAGAAACCAGAAATATCAGGGAATTATCATTGGGGGAGCTTAAACAGTATTTTGAATCTATCGGGGATAAGAAATTCCGTGCCATACAGGCTTATGAATGGTTGTGGAAGAAAAATGCCCGGCATTTTGATGAGATGAGCAACCTGTCCCTTGACTGCAGAAAAAAACTGCAGGAAGATTTTTCATTGCCTGCCATTTCGGTGGACTCCACACAGCAAAGCAGCGACGGCACTTTAAAGTCGCGTTTTAAAACATATGACGGCCACCTGGTGGAAGGGGTGATCATACCTACCGAAAAGCGCAACACTGCCTGTGTTTCGTCGCAGATCGGATGCAGCCTCAGTTGCAAATTCTGCGCCACGGGATTAATGGACCGGGTAAGGAACCTGCATTTTGATGAAATTTATGACCAGGTTGCCATATTAAACGAACAAAGTGTAAAAGATTTTGGTACCGGGCTTACCAATATTGTTTTTATGGGCATGGGTGAGCCGTTGCTTAACTATAAGAACGTGGTAAGGTCTATTGAACGGATCACATCAACCGAAAGCATGGCGATGAGCCCTAAGCGGATAACGGTTTCCACGGCGGGCGTTGCCAAAATGATCAGGCAATTGGGGGATGATAATGTACGGTTTAACCTGGCGCTATCTTTACATGCGGCTAATGATGAGAAAAGGAACAGGATCATGGCCATCAATGAAACCAACAATATTGCTGCCCTGGTGGAAGCGTTGAATTATTTTTATGAAAAGACGAAAAACGACATCACGCTTGAATATGTATTGTTAAGTGGCGAGAATGACAGCCTGGAAGATGCGGCTGAGCTTGTTAAGATATACCGGAAAATACCCACTCACCTCATCAATGTTATTGAATACAACCCGGTTGCAGGGATTCCTTTTGTAAAATCGGGCGAAGACAGTACCCAGGTTTTTACCGATTACCTGGTAAACCATAAAGTGAATGTACGGGTAAGAAGGAGCCGTGGCAAAGATATTGATGCTGCCTGCGGGCAGTTGGCGAATAAGGGTAAAATTTAAAGACAGGAGTTAATAATTCTGGTCTAACCTGTTTCTTCCTTAACATTCTTTTTATTAAACTTTCATAACAGGCATTAGTCTAACCAATTCAACTAATAAAGGGAAAACCATGAAAAAGTTATTATCAATCATCGCAGTCATTGCAATTACATTTACGGCCACCGCCCAGGAAAAAAGGCATAAAATGCATGAAAATGACGGATTTAACGAGGGTAAGCACCGGCCGGGCAAACCGCACAACAGGCAAATGATGAAAGCGCTGAATTTTTCTGATGCACAGAAATCAAAGCTGCGGGCAAACAGGGAATCGTTCAGGGCAAAAATGCAGCAACTGGAAAAAGAGGAAAATATCACGGTAAAAGAGTATAAAGCCAGGAAAGAAGCTTTACACAAAGAAAACAGGGCTGCTATGCAATCTGTTTTAACACCCGAACAGCAGCAACAAATGGCAGACATGAAGCTGAAACGTGAACAGCAAAACAAAGAACGTGAGCAGGTACGGCTGGAAAAGATGAAAGCAAATCTTTCATTAACCAACGAACAGGCTGCACAAATAAAAAGCCAGCAGGAAGCGGTGCGTGCTAAACAGAAAGCTATCCGTGAGAACGAGTCATTAAGCATGGAGCAGAAGAAAGCACAAATGAAAGCATTACAGGAATCGGCCAGGCAGGAAAGGATGAAAGTATTGAATTCCGAACAACTGGAAAAAATGAAAGCAAGAAACAGGAAAGCATTATAAAACAGGCGGCAGTTGATCTTATAAAGGCGTAACACATGGTTACGCCTTTTGCATATGAGCATTTACTGGTCACTTCACCCTGAGTGATGTGAACGCAGCGGCTGAGGTAAATTGTTTATCTTTACAGTTCATTACTGTTGAAAAACAGCATAAATTCCTCAAATATGAGCCAGTCTCCATTCCAGAAATTCGTTTCCAAAAAAAAGAACAGCGTTATCAAAGAAGCAATCCGGCAGGACAAGAAGAAAGCCAGGAAAGAAAAGAACGCCTATTTTGATAAATTAAAGGAAGAAAAATACCAGGCCAGGATGGCTGCAAAAAACAAGGGAAACAGAAACACAGCAGAGAAAGCGGCAGCAAAGGGGATTAATAAACCGGCTTCTCAGTCAGTACCTGTAAAAAACGGAACCAGTTCCCTGATGCCACTGAATAAATTTCTGGCCCATTGCGGCATATGTTCACGCCGGGATGCCGTAACCCTTATCAGTGAAGGAAAAATAAAGATAAACGGACAGGTTGCCACAGAGCCGGGTTATAAGGTGATGCCCTCGGATGAAGTGATCTATAACAACAAAAAGTTGTTTTTGACCCGGAACCTGGTTTATATCCTGTTAAACAAACCCAAGGATTATATTACCACTACCGATGACCCGCAGGGGCGAAAAACCGTGCTGGAACTCATAAAAAAAGCAACGGAAGAACGGGTGTATCCCATTGGCCGGCTGGACAGGAATACATCCGGGGTATTGCTGCTGACAAACGACGGCGACCTCACACAAAAACTTTCTCACCCAAGCTATGAAATAAAAAAGATCTATGAAGCCAAACTGGATAAGCCGTTAACCAGGGCTGATTTTGATAAGATCATTAACGGATTGGTGCTGGAAGATGGCCCAATACATGTTGACAGCCTGGCCTATGCCGATGCCAAAGACAAATCTGTTATTGGAATTGAAATACATAGTGGCAGGAACCGTATTGTACGCAGGATCTTTGAACACCTGGGATATGATGTGAAAGGCCTTGACAGGGTGATGTATGCCGGGCTTACCAAAAAAAATGTGGAACGCAGCAAATGGCGTTACCTGAGTGAAAAAGAAATACGCCTGTTGAAATACCTGAATGCATCCAGGAACCGGAACCATCCGGAAGCTGAGAGCACAGCGGTTGCTGAAAAAAAACCTGCTTTAAAAAAAGAAAAAATACAGCAAAAACTAACGGATAAGGAAATTTCAGCTGCTATCGGTGAAGCCATTCCTGCCGGGAAAAAACCGGTTCGGGAACGGGAGAAAAAGACCGTTCAGCCGAGAAAATTCAAGACACATACTGAAAAAAAGAACTTCAAAAACCAGCAAGTTGGCAAAAAATAACTTACCCGTCATTTTTGAGAATGATGATATTGTTGCCATAAACAAACCGGCGGGTTTGCTTACTATTCCTGACAGGGAGCAGTCTGAAAAACCGCTCAAGGAAATGCTCCTTGAAAAATACGGTTCTATTTTCACAGTTCACCGGCTTGATAAGGATACCAGCGGAATTGTATTGTTTGCAAAGAATGAAACCGCACATAAATACCTATCAAAACTTTTTGAAGACAGGCAGGTTGAAAAATACTACCTGGGAATTGTAATCGGCCAGCCAGAAAATATGGCCGGCATGATAGATGCGCCCATTGCAGAACATCCTTATCATAAGGGACTGATGCATGTAAACCGGAATGGGAAGCCTTCGCAAACCGGGTACGAAGTGCTGGAAGCAGATAAACACTATTCTTTGGTTTCATTCAGGTTGTATACGGGCCGAACACACCAGATACGGGTACATGCAAAAAATATTGGTCATCCGCTGGCCTGTGACCCGTTATACGGAGATGGGAAACCGGTACTGCTTTCCTCTTTCAAGAAAAAATTTAAGCTAAGTAAGGAGGCTGAAACAGAAAAGCCGATGATAAGCAGGCTGGCACTGCATTCATTTAAACTCTGCTTTACAGATATGCATGGTGAAAAAATAGAACTGGAAACCGAAATCCCGAAAGCGTTCAGGGCATTAATGCAGCAATTGAAAAAGAATGCCGGGCACTGATCAATGTATGCAGCAGTATCCGGTTGATCCCTTTAGCCCGAAGAAGCCCTTTTTACCGACCCTTTGCCATATTTGTTCTTAACGTCATCAATGGCTTTATACAACCCTGATTTTTTTTCCGCATTGCTGAACAGGTTAGTTTGTATGGCATCATTGGTAAGCTCACTCAGTTTAACGCCAAGCAGCCTGACTGGAGTTCCTTTTTTATATAGTTTTTGAAACAGGTTATACACAACCGGTATGATCTCATCATCGGCATTGCTGTAAGGTATGGTGGTTTGCCTGGAAGTGGTTTCAAAATCGGGGTACCTTATCTTTACCGCAATACAGCCGGCTACTTTTTCATCGCGCCTCAGTTCAAAACAGACTTTTTCCGTAAGCCTAACCAGTTCCTTTTTCAGGAATGCGAGGTCAGCTTTATTCTCATCAAAAGTATTTTCAGAGGAAATTGATTTTGCTTCGTGATACGGAGATACGGTACTGTTATGAATGCCCTGGCTTTTCATCCACAGGTCGCTGCCCCATTTACCCATCTTTTCTTCAAGCATTTCACTACCGGTATCGTATACCTGCTGAATGGTCTCTATGCCCATAGATTTCAGTACAAGGTTTGTATGTTCACCTACTCCGGGAATATCACTTACGGGCAATGGCGACAGGAATTCTTTTTCCTTTCCGAATGGCACCTGCAGGAAACCATTAGGTTTTGCCTGGTTGGTTGCCATCTTGGCCAGCATCTTATTGGATGCCAGCCCGAATGAAATGGGCAATTTCGTTTCATCCATGATCTGGCTGCGCAGGTTGATGGTCCATTGGAGGGGATTGAAAAATTTGTCCATCCCTGTAAGGTCAAGGTAAAATTCATCGATGGATGCTTTTTCAAACAAAGGCGCTTTAGCTGCTATTATCTGGGTAACCCAGCGTGAATACCTGCTGTAGTCGGTTCTGTTTCCTTTAAGGAAAATAGCCTGTGGGCAAAGCATTTTAGCTTTTGCGGAAGGCATGGCAGAATGGATGCCAAACCTGCGGGCTTCGTAACTGCAGGCAGCCACCACACCCCTGTCTCTCCCGCCAACAATAACCGGTTTACCTTTTAAAGATGAATCATTCAGTATTTCTACAGAAACAAAAAACGAATCAAGGTCAAAATGTGCTATGATACGTTGCGGAAGTTTCACAAGTAAATATACAAAATGATCGTGCTAATTAGGTGGATGCTTATGAAGATGAAAGCTGAATCAATAGTGCAGTCTGAAAAATAACCCTTCCATTAACTGTATATATCCAGTAAGCCTTCAGGAAGGTCAACGTATACTTTTTTTCGCTTCTGGTCTAATTTAACGAGGCTGGCCTCATGAACAGGTATCAGCGCTTCATTTCCCTTATACATCACTGTGCATAAAACCTGGTGCGGCTGTTCAATTACTTCAATGATTTCACCCAGTTCCGTATCACCGTCAAACATGGAAAAACCAAGCAAAGAAATGGGTGAAGATTTGGCGGCGAATTTTTTAAAATCATTTTCTTCCAGCCACACTTCTTTGGGAGTAAGTTTGCGGGCGCTCTCTTTTGTATTTACCGTTTCTAGTTTAATGTACGTTTCATCATCACTTTTTATGGAAGTCTTTTCAATAAAATAAGGCAGGAAATCATCTTTCCTGGATTCAATATAAATGGCTTCCAGGCCTTTGAGGGATGTCTTTTTACCCAGGTTGTGTTTAAGCACCAGTTCTCCCAGCAGCCCGTAGCTGGCAGCAAATTTTCCTATTTTAAAGTATTCAGGCATAATGATATGCAAGTTAATGGATTCTGCAGGCCCTGTGTGTTACATAATATAAAAAAAGTCCCGTTATAAAACGGGACTCAAATGAATTAACTGGAACAGAGATGTTTATTCTGCTGTTGGGGTTTCTTCAGATGCCGGTGCTGCTTCCTGTGCAGGAGCTGCTTCCGGAGCTTTTTCTGCAACTTTTTTCACTACGGGTGTATCGCGGCGGTCTGTACGTGCTTTTTTATGGGCACCCTGGCGCCTGGCTACATGAGCATCATGTTCCTGGCTCCATTTGGTGAATTTTTCCATAGCAGTAGCTTCGTCAAACAAACCTAGTCCAACACCACGCAAGAGGTGCTTCAGGTATAATACTCCTTTAAAAGAAAGTATCCGGCGAACAGTATCGGTGGGTTGAGCACCTTTCTGTAACCAATCCAATGCTTTCTGACGATCGATCTGGATAGTTGCAGGAACGGTCAGCGGATTGTAAGAACCCAATTTCTGGATAAATTTTCCGTCTCGGGGACTGCGTGCATCGGCAATCACGATGAAGTAAAATGGCCTTTTCTTAGAGCCATGGCGTTGCAGTCTCATTTTAACAGCCATAAAAAATAGACATTTTTTTGGTTGTGAATAAATAGGGTTTCTTATCTCCTTAAAAAAGGATAGCGAAGATAAGGAACGGAAAGTGAAAATCCAAAAAAACGGGCATCTTAAATTATGGGGTTACAATGGATGAAATATTATCTAACTGCATGGTAATCTTATATTTATAATAACCGAAGGTAATATAACCATGAAAAAACTAACAACCGTTAGCCTATGTATGCCCGGAAAATTATATAATAAACGCCTGACATTAACCCTATATATGATGTTTAAACCCGGTTAATCCGTTAGTTTTCCACCGCCATTTATCCAGTCTGTTATAATGGCTTTCTCGGTGGCTGTTAATGATGGTCCGCCTGCCGGCATGGTTCCTTCATCAACCGCCCTTACTTTGATTCGTGCCTGGTTGGCAACAATATTACAATCCACTTCCCAGTTCATGGTACCGTTTTGAACAGTATTATTATGGCATGGCTGGCATTTCACCGTCATGAGGTTACGCACCTGTGTAAATAAAGGTCCTTTAACACCTGCACTAACGGTAACGGATGCTGTTTTTTTCACAACCGTCGGTATCCTTTGCAAAAGCGGTATAGGTACCCGGTGTAATGTTATTGAAAACGCCGGTTGCCTGGTACGTGCCGTATGTATTCAATTTAAAAGTAAATTCCGTGCTGCCAGAAGCGGAAGCCTGTATACTACGATTGAGCATATTTTTCATATCTGTATGTTTACTACAGGCACGAATATGAAATTGCATTAGTTGCTTTAGACGATCACTTTTTTCGTTTAGGCGTAAACTTTAGTCCGATGGTAAGGTCGGTGCTGTATAACTTCACCGTTCCTTCACCAACACCTGCCAGCGGAATGGCTATGCCCGGTGATACATTCAATGAGAAAGAACCTTTCAATTTCGTTTGCAGCCCCGGTGCAATGCGTAACACGGAGAACAGGTGCTTGTTACCGGAATAATAAACTTCTGCATCATGAGGCATCCCATACCTGTAATAATAATAATGGTAATCTTCCTTTTTCATGATGAAAGATGAGATACCTGCGGATAAAAACAGGTTTGTGTTTTTACCCGGAGAAAAATCATACCTGAGCAACAATGGAATTTCATACACCCTGCACGCTGCATCCACTTTGGTAATATCTACCCTGCTCCAGTAAGAGCCTTCCTTGGCCTTATAATCACCGGGGCCGGCCACATATTTTTTATTGCTTGCGTAAAACCCTGTTTGCACACTCAGGTTCGAGGTAATCTGGTAACCGAGGCCAACGCCGTACCTGGCGGTAAATTTATCAAAAGAGAACAATTTCACCCCGCTGGCTTCTGCGCCTGCTGCGGCAATAAAATAAAACCCACGAACATTCTTCTTTTTCATTTTCTCTGTTTCCTGCTTAACAGTATCTGATAATGGTTTTTCATTTTCGGAAACTGGTTTTATGGCCGTTTCTTTTATAATACTGTCGGTTTCAGATTTTATATTCTCCGGATCTGAATTGGTATTCTTAGCAACAACAGATTCAGATGCCGAAACATTATTTTCCTTTTCAACACCCATTTCTGCAATACCTGCGCCAATTTTTTGTTTTCCGGCATCTGCCTTGAACGGTGCATCATCAGCTTCAGGCTGTTCCACTGTCATTGCCATCTTTGAACCGGTTGCGGATTTTCGTTTCCGCTTTACCGGTATATTTTTGCCTCCCGCATACTGGCGGCCAATATTATTTACTTCAGGTTGATTTTTTTCTGTTATCCCTGGCTGATATGCTGTAACAGGCACCTTGCTTTCCTTATCATAGCCCGGAATATCACTTTTATCCGGTAACCTTGTTCCCGAAACGGGAACTTCACTGTTCAATACAGGAATATCTGCCGCTTCAGTATTCCCGTTCTTATTGCCTGCCATTTTCTTTGCGGATGCTAAATGCTTATTTTCTGTTGAAGGCTGCTTGAAAATAAATGAACCGGCTACAATAACTGCAACCAGTAACGGAAGCATCCACCAAAGCCAGAAAAACGGCCTTCGCTTTTTGTCCTTTTCCCGGTCAAGCAGCGCTTCCATCCTTACCCACGCCTGTTCATCAAAGGGCGCTTCGTAAGCATCAGCTGCCTGCCTGATCTCCGCTTCTATGTCGCTATATGACTTTTTGCTCATAATAATTATAATCAATTTCTTTAAGCATTTTTTGAATATTCATCCTTGCTTTTGCAAGATTTGATTTTGACGCCCCTATCGATATCCCCAGTTGCTTTGCTATCTCTTCATGTTTGAACCCGTCAATTACATAGAGGTTAAATACAATCCGGTAAACCGGTGATAAGCGTTGTATAACGGCAATGATCTCTTTGTAAGTAATGTGCCCGATGGATGTTTCATTTTCGGATGGAATATTATAATGACTGTCTGCAATGTCATCAATAATAAATTCGTGCTTATTTTTCCTTAAATGGTCAATTGCCGTATTGATCAATATGCGTTTCATCCAACCCTTCAGTGAAGATTCCACGTTGTGGTGTTGCGGGTTAAAACTTTGTAAAGCCCTGAATACTTTCAGAAATCCGTCGTTCACTATTTCCACCTGGTCATCCTGGTTCTTACAATACCGCATACAGATGCCCAAAGCATAACCATAAAACATTTCATAGAATGTTTTCTGACTATCCCTGTTTGCCTGGATGCAACCCTGGATAATATGTAACAAATCGTGCCGTTCTGGCAAAATAGTATGTTTATTTCTTTACGGTCAAATAGGGAATTTGGCATAAATACGTATGCCGTCAAAGGATGGTTGCCTGCCCGTAATCCAGTAAGGATACACGTTGGGATAAGTTACCGTAAACACTTGATTATGGATTACCGGAAATTAACGTCGTCCCAAACCCGGCATTCTCCCCATTGGCATCTTGTTCATCATCTTCATCATGTCTTTCATCTGGTCAAATTGCTTTAGAAACTGGTTCACTTCGCTGATATCCTTGCCACTCCCTTTGGCAATACGGTTTTTTCTTCCCGGGTTCATGATATCGGGGTTCCTTCTTTCCTGCATGGTCATGGAATTGATCATGGCCTCAATGCCTTTGAAAGCATCATCATTGATATCAATATCCTTTATCTGCTTCCCAATTCCGGGAATCATACCCATCAGGTCTTTCAGATTACCCATTTTCTTGATCTGCTGTAACTGTGTTTTGAAATCTTCAAAATCAAACTGGTTTTTGCGGATTTTCTTTTCCAGTTTGGCGGCTGCTGCTTCATCAAACTGCTCCTGCGCTTTTTCCACCAGGCTTACAATATCGCCCATTCCGAGTATCCGCTGGGCCATCCTTTCCGGATAAAACACATCCAGTGTTTCCATCTTTTCGCCGCTGCTGCTGAATTTGATGGGCTTGTTGACTGTGTACTTAATTGAAAGCGCAGCACCACCCCTTGTGTCGCCGTCCAGCTTCGTTAGCACCACCCCGCTGAAATCGAGCCTTTCATTGAAAGCTGCCGCCGTATTTACGGCATCCTGGCCCGTCATACTATCTACTACAAACAGTATTTCCTGCGGGTTTACCGCTGATTTAATATTGGCCACTTCGGTCATCATCACTTCGTCTACAGCCAGGCGCCCTGCCGTATCTATGATAATTACGTTTTTGTTTTTTGTCTTCGCTTCTTTTATCGCATTTTGGGCAATGGAAACGGCATCTTTATTTTCTCTTTCACTGTACACTTCCACACCAATCTGCGCACCAAGTACCTCCAACTGGTCTATAGCTGCCGGGCGGTAAATATCTCCGGCAACCAGTAACGGAGATTTCCCTTTCTTTGTCTTGAGATAATTGGCAAGCTTTCCGCTGAATGTGGTTTTACCGCTACCCTGTAACCCTGCAATGAGGATGATGGCCGGGTTTCCGCTGATGTTGAACTCACTTTCCTTTCCACCCATCAGTTCAGTCAGCTCATCCTGAACGATCTTTACCATCAACTGGCCCGGGCTGATGGCTGTTAGCACTTTTTCTCCCAGGGCTTTTTCTTTGATCTTGTCGGTAAACTCTTTTGCAATCTTATAATTCACATCAGCGTCTACGAGGGCACGACGGATGTCTTTAACGGTATTGGCGATATTCAGGTCTGAAATTCTTGCCTGTCCTTTGATGTTTTTAAATGCGCCTTCGAGGCGTTCGCTTAAGCTTTGAAACATGTTTATTTTTTTTTGCCGGGAAGGCGGGGAGATTTTTTTTCTCTGCCTTTCCTTTTTATTTTTTTGCCGGGAAGGCGGGGAGATTTTCTTTCTCTGCCTTTCCTTTTTATTTTTTTGCCGGGAAGGCGGGGAGATTTTTTTTCTTTGCCTTGCCGTATTTATTTTTTTTTGCCGGGAAGGCGGGAAGGTTGTTTGTCTTTCGCTTTCCTGTTTATCTGTTTTATATAATTGTGATTTTTAAAGTTTGTTTATTTATTCAAAAACATTTTTAAGAGTATACTGCAACTAGAAAATATTATCAGATACTAAATGCGGTATTTACAATTTCTGACTGTTCTTTTGCATGAATTTTCGCATAGCCGGTAGCGGTAGCTGCGCTGGCCTGCCTGCTGATGATGAAAAAATTAATATTTTTCAGGTTCATACGAAGAAAAGTGGCTGCTCCCATGTTTTGAGGTTCTTCCTGTACCCAATACCAGATGGCTTTTCCATATTTCTTATACAGGGCATCTAACTGGGTTTGCGGCAAAGGATAAATCTGCTCCAGCCTGATGATGGCCACTTCACTATGGCCTCCCTTTTGCTTTTTTTCTAGCAGGTCGAAATAGATCTTACCACTGCACATGATTACTTTAGTGACCAAACCTGCGTCTGTAACCGCAGTATCATCTATCACTTCCATGAATCCTCCGTTACAGAATTCTTTCAGGTGGCTATAGGAACCCGGATGGCGGAGGTTTGCCTTTGGAGTAAAATTCACCAGCGGTTTCCTGAAAGGCCAGGCGAGTTGACGGCGCAGCAGGTGAAAGAAATTGGAAGCAGTGGTAACATTGGTAATTACCATATTCAGTTCAGCGCACTGCTGCAGGAATCGCTCCATCCTGGCGCTGCTGTGTTCCGGCCCCTGCCCTTCATATCCGTGCGGTAAAAGCAACACTACCCCGTTCATACGTTGCCATTTGGTTTCAGCGCCGGCTATAAACTGGTCGATGATGATCTGTGCCCCGTTGCAGAAATCGCCGAACTGCGCTTCCCATAGCACGAGTGCATGCGGGTTTGCCAGTGCGTACCCGTATTCAAATCCCAAAACGGCATATTCGCTGAGCAATGAATTATAGATCCTGAATTTGGCCTGGTTATCTGTAAAATGATCAAGCCTGTTATATTCCCTGCTGCTGGTTTCATCGTAAATAACGGCATGCCTGTGGCTGAATGTTCCGCGTTTAACATCCTGTCCGCTCATGCGAACATCTTTCCCTTCGGTAAGCAAACTGGAATAAGCCAGCAGTTCTGCCGTTGCCCAGTCTATTTTCTGATCATCCTGGAAAAGTTTCACTTTGTCGGTGATCAGTTTTTCCACCTTGCGCAGCGGTTTGAAATCTGCCGGCCATTTCATCAGGCCATCAAATAAGTTCCTTAATTCAGATTCTTTTATTGCCGTTACCGGGGAAGCTTCAAAATCTTCCGGCTTGGCCCTGCGGAGGCTTTGCCACCATAATTCGGGTTTCTGGTATGTGTAAGGGAGCGGGTTCTGTTTTACTTCGTCTAACCGTTCTTGTAAGTCTGACAGGAATTTCTGCTCCATCTCCCTGGCAAGCGCCCGGGCATCGGGTTCACCATTTTCTATGAGGAACTGCGTATACACTTCCCTGGGGTTTAAGTGCTTATCTATAAGCGCATACAATTGTGGCTGTGTAAATTTGGGTTCGTCGCCTTCATTATGTCCATGACGGCGGTAGCAAACCATATCTATAAAGATATCGCTGTTGAATTCCTGCCTGTATAACGTTGCAATTTCTGCCACTTTTACAACAGCTTCTGCATCATCGCCATTTACGTGTAAAACCGGTGCTTTTACCAGGGCAGCTATGGAAGTTGCATAATCGGAACTGCGGGCATCATCAAAATCTGTTGTAAAACCGATCTGGTTATTGATGACAAAATGAATGGTGCCGCCGGTATAATAGCCTTTGAGTTTGCTCATCTGCAATACTTCGTATGCTACTCCCTGCCCAGCCACAGATGCATCGCCATGTATGAGTATAGGCAATATCTTATCGAAGTTGCTGTTATAGAGCACATCGGCTTTACTGCGGGCAAAACCGATTACCAGAGGGTCTACCGCCTCCAGGTGAGACGGGTTTGGACAAAGCTTCAGGTGCAGTTTTTTCCCTGAAGTTGTTTCCACTTCACTGCTGTATCCCTGGTGGTATTTCACATCACCGCTGCCCATGGTTGTATCAGGTGTAGCGGTGCCTTCAAACTCTGTGAATATCTGTTCATAGGTTTTACCCAGTATATTGGCCAATACGTTTAACCTTCCCCGGTGGGCCATCCCGATGGCCACTTCTTCCACCTCATTGGCAGCCGACGTGTTGATGATGGCATCCAGGGCAGCTATGGTGGTTTCCCCCCCTTCAAGGCTGAAGCGTTTCTGTCCTACATACTTAGTATGCAGGAATTTTTCAAACATAACCCCGTCATTCAGCTTTTGCAGGATGCGGCGTTTTTGCTGGAGCGGAACCGGTTTAAGAAAATCAGATTCCATGGCATGTTGCAGCCAATCCAGCCTTTTACCTTCCCGCATGGTACCATACTCAACGCCCACATGATGCGTGTAACACTGCTGTAAATGGGATAAAATTTCTTTGAGTGGTTTTTTCCCGGAAAGGATGAATTTTCCTGCTTCAAATTCAGTATCAAGGTCGGCATCGGATAATCCGAAATGGCTTAGTTCCAGCCGGGCATGCCGGTCTTTTCTTTCCCGGATGGGATTTGTTTTGGCAACCAGGTGCCCTTTTTTACGGTAAGCCTGGATCAGTTGATACACGCCAAACTCTTTTTCCAGGTTTGCAACTGCGGCAGATAGTCCCGGTTGCGCAACCTGGTTTCCGGTGCTGTTTGCCGTAGCCACAGAACCGCTGGAAATGGCAAAGTCGAATCCCTCAAAAAATTTCCGCATATCAGAATCTACAGATGCCGGCTCCCGTAAGAAATCGTTGTATAGACTTTCTATATAAGCCGGATGAGCATTAGTTATATACTGAAAATCCTTCATGTGTTACCTGGGTTTAGCTGCAAATAAGTTGAAACAGGCAGCAAATATCGTTCATATCATTTACAAACAGATTCAGTTTACTCAAAAAAGGCAGAAAAGGCCTGAAAATGATTTACGGGCCGGTTTTAAAAAAAATCCGGAAAATTACATTCGGTTAACAGGATTCCCTTATCTTTGCAGCCCAAAAAAAGGAATACATGGCAAACCATTCAGCTACGAAAAAAGATGTGCGTCAGAGTGCAAAGCGCAATGAGCGTAACAGGTATTACGGAAAAACAACCCGTAACGCCATTCGCGATATCAGGGCTTTAGAAAATAACAAAGATGCAGCTACAAAACTGCCACAGGTAGCATCAATGATTGATAAACTGGCAAAACGCGGTACCATTCACAAAAACAAAGCAGCAAACTTAAAGAGCAAATTAGCCAGGAAGGTGAATGCTTTGGCTAAGTAATGCCATAAACCTAAACTGGTGAATAATACTCCAAAGGCCCGTCATATTTATTGATGGGCTTTGTTGTTGTAGAAAGCAAATGTATTGTGCACAACAGTTTTGTGTTATAACTAACAGAATTCAGATAAATTATAAAAGATTGTGACCAGGATAATACTTCTCTTCTTTTTCTTCATTTCATCGGCATTTTTCGTTACTGCACAGAATATCCCACCCGGATACTATAACACTGCCAGCGGGTTAAATTGCCAGGCGCTTAAAACGGAATTAAGGAATATCATTACTTCCGGGCAGGTTACCCTGGCATACGGCCAGTTGGATAATATACAAATGCCTGTTGTAGATACCATCAGAACGGATGATGGCAGCAGTTCCATGATCTGGGATATCTATACCAATAATAACAGTGGCCCGGAACCGTATTTTTTCAACAGTTCGCAAACCACACCCGGTGGGTTTTGCGGCGCCACTACTCCAACCGTTGATGGTACCTGCTGGAACAAGGAACATACTTTTCCCAGGGCATGGTTTGCATCTGCATACCCGGCGTTTGCCGACCTGTTTATTGTTAGGCCCACAGATTACCGGATAAACGCCAGGAGGGCAAGTTATCCGTATGCAACCGTATCTGCACCTACATACCAGTTTCCGGTTGCGGGTACCTATCCGGGTTACCCGATGCCGCCAAACCCCGTTTTAGATAAATTGGGCCCTTCATCCGCATCCGGTGTTAGCATACCAATTGCCTGGGAACCTGCAGACGCAGTGAAAGGTGATGTGGCCAGGGCTTATTTTTATGTACTAACCCGGTATGAAAATGAATTGAACGGGTGGGTAACCGCAAATAACGGATCGGGTATTGAAAAAGTAG
>CALKVC010000023.1 GCA_937996595.1 uncultured Chitinophagaceae bacterium | reverse complement strand
TTTCAAAATTATTTTCCACACCGAGTTCCTTAGCCCGGCTTGCCAGTTGATTCTCATATTCGGGAGGTTGAAACCGGCCAACAAATTTCATCATCACATCGGGTATCTCTTTCACAATTTTCGGAAGCGCTTCAACAGCTTTCATACAATTGCGTGCATCTGAATGGGTACCGGAAGTGATGATGGTGGGCCTGGCTGATTTATTTTCTGCAAGCTGAACCTTTTCCAGCCTTTTCAGATAAGGAACATTATCCACCACAAGCACCGGTGTTCCGGATGAAGCGAGTTTATTTTTCATTGTACCTGTAACCACCGTAATTCCTGCAAAATGGCTGCACATCCGGTTCTCCAGTTTCCTGTACAATGGCACTGCCATATTCCTGATCCATCGCGGCAAAGGAAGTGCGTCTACCCTTGCTTCATAATTTTCATGAATATCTATAAACACCGCATTCCCTTTTTTTGCCCACCGGCGCATCTTCCACATCATATTGGGATTATAGAAATGGTAGATATCGGCTTTAATCTTTTTCATCTCCCTGAATGCTTCACCCGGGCCATACAGGTGTTTTTTTAACCGGCTTCTTTTGGGGATTGCTTTAATGCACACTCCTTCTGATTCCATATCTTTTTCTGCAGGTGCTACAAATATAACTTCATGGCCTAAAGATGCAAGCCCTACTGCGGCACGTTCGAATATCCTGTCGTCGTTCCAGTCGTGCATACTTGTAACGAAGCAGATCTTAAGCTTTTCGCCTGTCATTTTTCAGTTGGTTTGCTGCCCTTAGTAATGAATATGCCAGGGAATTTGATTTCTGTACCCTGTAAGTTGGTGATTGCACACCACCCATTAATCTGCAGAATGCTTCTACACCGGGCAACATGCTGCCTTCAAAATCGAATATCCTTTTGTTAGTCAGCGCAAATTCAATAGCCCGGTAAAGCAGCAGGAGATTCACCGTTTTAAGTACAGGATCGGTTACCCTTACAGAAACATTTATCAGGTTATACACCGCCTTGCTGTCGAACGGAAAAAATCCAAACGCCAGTAAGCCATGTTCCTTTGACCTTATTACGATTTTTTTGCTGAATGAATTGCCTGCATCCGTAACCAGGCGTATGGCAACGGCATCCTGAGCATCAAAGCCCTTTCGTTCGGTTGTTTGCTTAAACAGGTGCCTGAGTTCCTCTTCCGAAATGTCTTCTGAAACACTCAATGCATGAGTGCCGACAAGCGCTTCCAGTTTTTTTAATTCCCTTACTTTGTTCTTATTGAGGTTACTGAGATAATCTTCCAGTGAACCTTCAATAATATGGGTTAATCGTACGGTACATTCATAGCCTTTCCAATGATAAGGTAAGATGCTCTGGTGACCCCGCGGAAGTTTAAAATCTATATGTTTTTCCCTGCCAACTTTTTCCAGGATCAACCTGATACATTCATGCTCTTCCGTTAATGAATGCCTGGATGCCTGGTACATATATAAAGGAGAGAAATATTGGGTATACGCCGGAATGTGCAGGCCCGAAACCCTGTTTCGAACAGACCTGATAGTAGCCAGGCCGGCTTTGAGCTCGTCGCCAGAAAATACCCCTATCACTTCAATGCCCGGGCCAATAAGCTGTAGCCAATGGGTAGTATGAAATATGGTACCTTCCGGATGCTCATCCACAAAACGGTTCCATGTTTCAAGCTCATCATTTCCCAATATCCTAACGGTAAGGCTCA
Organism: uncultured Chitinophagaceae bacterium; assembly: GCA_937996595.1. GTDB lineage: Bacteria > Bacteroidota > Bacteroidia > Chitinophagales > Chitinophagaceae > Ferruginibacter. The sequence goes on along the minus strand of CALKVC010000023.1, from coordinate 3,221 downwards.
TCTATTAATTTCTACCTTAACAACCGGATTGCTGTTACCAATTTTTGTTACATATACCACCATCAAACTCAGCACTACCATCTGTAACTGGGTAAACCAGTTTGGATTGCTGATACCAAAAAACATTTCAGAAGCAAAGCAGAGCAGCAGGATCTGGAATATCCTTACATCCCTAATATGATGAAAATATTGCTTCAGTTTCAAGATGCGCTGAAACAGCCTTACATAAATGTAGGTATATGCAATACCCGCAAATATGCCTAACTGCACCAGTATATCAAGTATATCTGTATGTGTTATTTTTCCTTCAGCATAATGCCTGAATTGGTTAAGCCCAACCCCCAGTAACGGATTTTCGAGAAAATACTTCCAGGCAATAGCATATAATTGCAGCCTCGATTCATTTTCAACGGCACCGCTCAGGTCTTCATTCCGGGTCAAGCGGTCAAACAGGTAGTAACCGCTTAGGAACTGTTCTGCAAGGAATATAAACAAGTTACCGAAAAGAAACAGGATAATCAGGAGAATTACCAGCTTCCAGCCGTTGAAATACTTGAAAGCCATGTACCCTCCCAGTATGAATATAAGATTAGCAAAATTTGATCGTGAGGCTGTCAGCAGAATCGTATATGCCAGGAATATGATAATGGCCCAAAGCAGGAATTTCATATACCGTTTTTCCGTTAACTGCAACAGTATGAGTGATGCAATAATCGATACCCGGGCATAGTTGGCTGTACCGTTCGCATTCCCGGTAATTCCCGATAGCCTGAAGTATTCTTCTTCCAATGCAGGTGCTTCCACAAAATATCCCACAATGGCAACGAAGAGGCCTACCAGTGCGATAGTTTTCCAGGCAACCTCCCACTCCTTTATATTGTTGATGGCATAAAAAACGATGATCATCAAAACAAAATTTGACACAAACACCTGCAGGTACCGGAAAAATCCCTGCTGGTCTTCCACATTCATGAATCCGAGGAAGGCAAACAATACCATGCTGAGATACAGAAAATATTCAACAGGAAGTTTGTTGAGCCTGCTGAAATTGGGTTCGAGAACATACAACGCCAGCAAGGGGCCAAATCCCCATAGTATTACCTGGTTCAATACCTGGAACCCCTGGCGTCCATACAGAGCAAGAAAAAGAAATGCAAACAGGTAAACTGACAGTATTACCGCTTTCCTTGAAATTTTATAAGTAAAATATTTATACATCCAGCGTATGTACCAGTTTAGATGAGACAAGACCGGGATCAAAAACTGACATGGCAGCGGCAGCATTGTCAATCATAGATTGATAATTTTCATAATGATCAAGAATGTGTTTCAGCTCCCTGTAAATTATATTTTCATCTTTCGTGTCAATAACCACTCCACAGCATTTTTCTGTAAGGAAATCTGCCAGGTAGTAGTGGCTCGGCCCATTGTAAATGATCAGGCTTCCGCTACCAAGGTATTCAGGTGTTTTGGTGCTGAAAATAGTTGCCAGTTCATCTTCATGTACCGAGCACTCATCGGAATAATTAAGGCCAAGCAACAGTAATCTGGCTGTTCCAAGCTGAACCAGGTAATCATGTCGTTGCTGGTAAAAAACTTTTCGTATATGCTGACCTGTTATTCCATAGGCTTTCAGTTGTTCCCTTGTTTTTCCGTTTGAGATGGAAAACTGCATGCCCAGTTTTTCCAGCACATTGCCGAAACGAATAACTGCTTTATGGTTTATTTCATACACATCGCCTGACCAATGCGCCCTGTTCTCCTTAGCAGCAGGAACCCTTACCGGCTCTTCGGGGTAAATATGCTCCCATGCTGTAGATTCGATGCCGTATTTTCTTTTATACAAATCACGCATACCTTCACTCATAACTGCTATATGATACGCATGTTTAAATATCCTTTCCTGCACCTGCCCTGCCAGCGTTTTGGATGGGCTAGCATAAGTTGCTTCCACAACTGTATCATGCAGGTAAGGAATAAAGGGTATTTTCCTTTTTATGGCAACAGCTGAACAAATATCCATCCAGTACAGATCGGGATACCCGATGATGATCCTTTTTGGTTTCACCAGGCTTATATACAGGTTTAAAAAGGGGGGAATGGTCAGTTTCTGGATTCTGGCTAGGAAACGGTGGATCTTTGAAGATATGAATTCGAAACTCAGGTAGATGAAATGAAGTTTTATATCCCGTGGCACTTCAGCCCTTTTGGCTCCCGGGAAAAAACCGGTTACAACCACAAAGCTTGCCGGATCAAACTGATCTAACAAATGCCGGTGCACTACAGCAGAAGCTGTTGGATTTGGCGGATATGCAATCGTTAAGAAAAGGGTTTTCCCATGTTTATACATGGGCGGTTTAGTGGTAAGATTGTTCATTTGAGGAGTAACCGTATAACAACTAATTTATCTGAGCAATTGATTCAATAATCTTATTGACCCTGGCTGGAAAGTAAATTTTATTTGAACAGGAGTACCTGTTAAATGCAGCAATGAAATGCAATGTAGATTTAAAAACACTATATAAAAATTACAGGTATTACACCAGTTCTTTCCTGTCTTTTTCTACCTGTCCATTGATCCAATTGAATGTACGTTCCATGCCTTCACGCAACGGCAGGGACGGCGCCCATCCCAGTTTTTCCCTTACCAGGTTATTATCAGATTTTCTTCCACGTACACCGGTAGGCCCTTCAATATTCCTGATAGAGAGTTGTTTGCCGGAAATATCTATCGCCATTTTGGCAAAATCGTTTATCGACAACATTTCCTCAGAACCAATATTAACCGGCCCTGCAAAATCAGACTCCATCAGTTTCCTTACTCCGTCAAGGCATTCATCAATATACAGGAAAGATCTTGTCTGTTTGCCATCACCCCATACTTCAATAGAGGCTCCGTTTTCAGCTTCAGCAGCTTTCCTGCATAACGCTGCAGGAGATTTTTCCTTTCCGCCTTTCCAGGTACCGCACGGACCGAAAATATTATGAAAGCGTGCAACCTTTACATCAAAACCATAATTGCGGCTATATGAGAAATAAAGCCTTTCACTGAATAATTTTTCCCATCCATAATCACTGTCTGGCATTGCAGGATAGGCTGAATCTTCAGAACATTTTGGATTCTGTGGATCTTCCTGATTATAAGAAGGATAAATACAAGCTGAAGAAGAATAGAATAATTTTTTAACCCCCACTTTCAATGCTTGTTGAATAATATTCAA
>CALKVC010000022.1 GCA_937996595.1 uncultured Chitinophagaceae bacterium | reverse complement strand
CAAATTATGTTTTACGCACCCCACATTATGTGGGGTGCGTTTTTTTATGCAGGATTGCGGGCAATTTGAAGAATGAAATATGTTCAGGAACTAGGGCAGATTTTTTCTGCAAATCAATAGAATCAAGGATTTTTTATTTATATTCGTTTACGTACAATAAGTAATTCAATGATGCAAACAGATTAAGAAATGCATCGTTGGGTTTAAAACCGAAGAAAGAAATTTTAGCCCGGGGCCTGTAAAATAAGAAAGGGAAATAGTATTTACAAAGATGCGCCTGCATAAAATGGCCATTCTGAAACCTACCTGTTGAAACTTTAATGTAATGAACATAATCAGCCTCAAATACCGGGCTGAAAAGAGGAGATGTATGATTATCGGAAATTCATTGAAAACAGGCAGGCAAGCCATCAAACTAAACGGGACAATTTACCGGGTGTAAAATGAAAAACCCAATTCTGTTTTTTTTATTCTTGTTATTTGGAATGATCCGGGCGGAAGCACAACCGCTTAGCATAGGTGCATATCCCTCAACCAGCCAGGTTTCTTCAGGTGGCAACATTGTCATTTTTCCGGATGATATACCGGTTAATGCAACCGGCATACGAACATATAGCAGCACTGCATTTAAGGGTTTGCTCATGGCAGACCTGTCATCAGGTGAAGTGATCGTTACCAATGCAAATCCTTCAGGCATATACGAAATATTTGTAAAAGCCTTTAATGGTACAGATACAGTATCACGTTCGTTTTTCTTAACTGTTACTGATAATAACTGCAGCCAAGGGCTTTTTAGCATTGCTGGAATGGCAGGTACAGGAAATCTTCCATTTGCTTCAGCCATCGGTGATTTTAACAGGGATGGCAAACAGGACCTTGTTATCGCAAACTTTGGTAACAATAATGTTTCCGTAAAACTGGGTAACGGAAACGGTGGGTTTTTTAGTAACCAGGTTGTAAATACCGGGCAGGGCCCACAGTCCATAGCTGTTGCTGATATTAATGCCGATGGTTTCCAGGATTTGGCTGTTGCCAATTTTTCCGGTTCAAACGTATCTGTCCACCTGGGGAATGGGTATGGAGGATTTTTCCCATATACTACATTAGGCGTTGGTTCTTATCCATATGCTATAGCAATGGCGGATTTTAACGGTGATACAAATATTGATCTTATTACGGCAGACTATGGAAGCAATAAAGTTACGGTGTTGTATGGGGACGGTTCGGGTAGTTTTTTTGGATTTACTGATTTTCCGGTGGGAGCAGGGCCCAGGTCTGTTGTTGTGGCTGATTTCAATATGGATGGAAGCAATGATTTTGCCACGGCAAACTTTGATGGTAACAGCATAACAGCATATACCAGTAACGGCAATGGCAGTTTTAACCTTTCTGCTAACATGCCGGTTGGAAATAAGCCTTATTCAATTTGTTCCGCTGATTTTAATGAAGATGGTTTTCCTGATTTGGCAACAGCCAATAATACCAGCCATACAGTAAGTATTCTTTTAGCAAACGGCATAGGTGGTTTTATGCCGGGTGGAACATTACCGGTTGGATTTAATCCAAGAACAGTAGTAACGGCTGATTTTAACGGTGATGGCCATACGGATATTGCTGCATCCAATATAAGCAGCAATAATATTTCAGTAAAATTGGGTGATGGTAGCGGTGGTTTTACCGGCGGAACAGATATTGTTACGGGTACAAGCCCTTTTTCTTCGGTAACC
>CALKVC010000021.1 GCA_937996595.1 uncultured Chitinophagaceae bacterium | reverse complement strand
AAATATTCCGGATGCGAATTTTAAAACAGCCCTATTGGCAATTGCCTCTCTCAACAGCAATAGCAACGGAGAAATTGAATGTTCAGAAGCTGCTGCCTATACCGATGCCATCAATGTAGCATCTCTTGGCATTACCGACCTTTCCGGTATTGAAGCATTTGTAAATGTAACCAGCCTTAGTTGTAATAACAATGCATTGACTTCAATCAACTTAACAGCCAATACAGCGCTTACTACACTTAATATTTCAAACAATCCATTATCAGCAGGAATCGACCTTTCGGCCAATACGGCATTAACAGAATTGTATGCCAATAATAACAACCTTTCTTCCATTAATGTATCAGCCAATACAGCGCTAACGTTATTAAGTGTAAACGGAAACACTTTAGCAACCCTGGATGTTTCTGCCAATACTGCTTTATTATATCTTTACTGCAGCGGGAACGGATTGAATACACTCAACCTGTCATCCAATATCAATTTAATTGAACTGATTTGTTCAAATAACAACCTGGCTGCTCTGAACCTGGCTACTAATGTTGCCCTGGTTAAAATAACCTGTTTTGGAAACAATATTACAAGCCTGGATGTTGCAGACAATCCGGCCCTTACCTTTATTCAATGCGGCAGTAACCCGTTAACAAGCCTGAATATAGCCAATGGCAATAACAATAACTTTACTGAATTCAATGCAATCAATAGCCCGCAATTATTCTGCATACAGGTTGATAACACTGCTTTCATGAATGCCAACTGGAGTGCCGGTAAAGACGTAACAGCAAGCTTTGCATTAAGCTGCCCGCTAACACCGGCAGCCGCTATACATATTGATAATGTTGATGACAATATTTCAACTCCTTATTTTGCGAGGCCTAATAATTTAACTATCCAGGCATGGGTGAAAAAAGACAATGATACAGAAGCCCATATTTTCAACTGGTACAACTCAGGAGCCCCTCAGTTTGTTTATACCGATCTGTTTATCCAGCAAACTTCCGGAAGGGTATTCTACCAGGAAAATGACGGATCGAATGTGCAATCTGTAATCGCTCCCAATAACCTGTATGATGGTTTGTGGCACCAGGTAACCGTTGTGAGAACTTCAGAGATTAATAATAATGTTACGATTTACATAGATGGTGTTGTTGCAGTAACCGGTACCGCCAACCTTAATCCTGTAACAGATGCCATTAAGATTGGAGCCAGTAGTTTTTATTCTTTCAATGGTTCAATTGATGAATTGCGCATTTGGAACAGGGCACTTTGTACACAGGAAATAAATGACTACGCCAATTGCGAGATTACAAATGCCCGTCCCGGACTGATGCTTGCCTATAATTTCAACCAGGGCAATGCAGGAGAAGACAACAGCAGCATTACTACTGTTCCGGATGCATCGGGAAATGGCCGCGATGGTACATTGAATAACTTTACACTCACCGGCGTTTCGTCTAACTTTATTGCACCCGGTGGCGTTATTACAGGTACATCCTGCACAGCTCCTGCACCAGCAACTTACTATGCCGATGCTGATGGCGATGGTTTCGGAAACAGTGAAGTAATGTTACAAGGTGTTACCACCTGTATACCTGTTGGCTTTGTAGCTAACGATACTGATTGTGATGACGGCAATGCCAATCGCTATCCCGGCGCCCCAGAAATTCCAAACAACGGCATTGATGAAAACTGTGATGGTGTTGATGATGTGCCGGGTGCTGCCCTTAATTTTGACGGTGCAGATGACAGGGTTGTTGTTTCCAATTCAAATGTAAATCTCGCTAACCGTTCATTCTCAGTTGAAATGTGGCTGAAGCGAAATTCAACAAACACATATGATATCGCATTTAGCCAGGGAGATCCGGGGTTGCCGGCTAATAACACGGCATTGCATATCGGATTTTCAAACGGTAACGATTTCCTGTTTAATTTCTATAACGACGACCTGTATGTTCCATTTACAAATGATGGAAACTGGCACCACTGGGCCTGTACGTATGACCATACAACCAAAGAGAAAAAAGTATATAAAGACGGGGTGCTGGTTGGGCAGAATATCGCCAATATAGGTTTTATTGGATATGCCGGCGATGATAATATGTATATCGGTGATGCATCCTATGGCCTGACCTTCCCCGGAAACGGCTTTGATGGAAGCATTGATGAATTACGTGTATGGGGTACTGTTAGAACCGAAGCGGAAATACTGGCTACCATGAACTGTGAATTGCCAGTACCAAACTACCCGAACCTGGAAGCATATTATCTCTGTAACCAGGGAATTGCTGCCGGTAACAATCCATTGGTAACTTCATTAATTGATGAAAGCGGATACAGTAACAGCGGTTCAATGTTGAATTTTGCCTTAACCGGAACTTCATCCAACTGGGTTGAACCGGGCGGTGTAATTACCGGTACTATCTGCTGTAACTTAACGCTAACAACATCTTCCAGCGATACGCTGATCGTTTGTACTGAAAGCGGGCAAATAACAGGCAGTGTCACCCTGATTCCAACAGGAGGAACAGCGCCATATACTTTTGGCGGCAGCCCTACCACAAACCTTCCAGCAGGAGATTACAATTTTACCGTAACCGATGCATTGGGCTGCACAGCCAATGCTACGCTGAAAGTGATTGTTACTAATTGTATCATTCCGTATTACGAGCCACCAGCTGATGATACAACCGTAACCATTATCGGGTCTGAACTTACCCAAATTTATAATGCGCCCGCCTCACTGGCAGATACCTCCAATAATATTTTCGTTATTAATGACCTGGCAGGCCAGGTACTGATTGAAGTAATTGTAAATGTTGGCATGTATGATTCTGTGCTGGCATTGCTGCAAACAGCACCTTATGGCCTGAACAATATCATTGATAATGGCGACTCAACGCTCATTATTACCGGTTATTTCCCCATCGTTAACCTTCCAAAACTGAATTTATTACCCGACCTGATCAATTATGTCAGGCCGTATTATACGCCTATTTCATCAAACCATACCCGTACAGGATTAACCATCACACAGGGTGATTCAGCCATGCGTGCTGATTTTGCTAAGGAAGCATGGAAAGTAACCGGTAAAGGCGTAAAAGTTGGCGTTATTTCCGACAGTTATAATACTAAATTCGGTAACCCGGCATTAATAGACATTAACAATGGTGACCTGCCCGGCCCAACTAACGGAACCTATACTAAACCAATCAGTGTTTCTGCCGAATATCCTTATGGCAGGGCAACAGATGAAGGCCGTGCCATGATGCAGATCGTACATGATGTGGCTCCGGACGCTGAACTGGCATTCCGTTCCGGTTTTATTAGCGCCGGAAATTTTGCTGATGGAATAAGAGCATTGCGTGACAGCGGCTGCAACATCATCGTGGATGATATTACGTATATCACTGAACCGTTCTTTACAGACGGTGTGGTGGCACAAGCAGTTGAAGATGTTTCCGCTTCCGGTGTAAATTACTTTACTGCTGCGGGTAACTTTGGGGTAAAATCTTATGAAGGTATTTTCACGCCTATTACTGCGCCTGCTGCCTACGTGGGAATGGCACACGACTTTGGCGGAGGTGAATATTACCAGTCACTAAACCTGGCAGCCGGAACATACACCATCGCTCTTCAATGGGATGATAATTATTTTACCGCAGGTGAAACTACCGGCGCTTTAAATGACCTGGATTTTTACCTGGCCGATCAGTTTGGCAATAAACTGTTTGGATTTAACAGGAATAACCTGGAAGGCGACCCGCTGGAAATAATGCCATTTGTTGTAAAAGCAAGCGTAGAAGCTAAGCTTATCATCACCCGTAAATCGGGAACCGGAAATGTACGTTTCAAATACA
>CALKVC010000020.1 GCA_937996595.1 uncultured Chitinophagaceae bacterium | reverse complement strand
GAACGGCCGAAACATATGTGTCGCGGCTTCTTGCCAGTTTGATATACCCGTTGGCGTTACTTGTATATTTTTCCAGTTTTAACTCTTCATTCCTGCGGGTATTATAATCATATTTCTGTTGCCACAACTGCACAATAGCATTGGAAATCGGGAAACCGGTCTCCCTGTCAAGTATATATAATTCTTCTTTATTGTTTGACAGGTAACTGATATTGCTTACATGTGTGATGAGCCTGGCGATAATATTTTGTGATAGGTTGAAATCAGGGTTAATGCTGGCCAGTATGATGTAGATGCCGGGTTGCAAGGCATCTATTTTTATTTCTGTGGCATGTAACTGGTGGTCTTGCAGGTTGGGCAGGCTGATATTCCATGATTTCAGGGCTTTGAGGCTTGTCAGTTCAGACAGGTTATCGTTGTAGCCATGCTGTACTATTTTTTTCATTTGTGCCCTGTCTGTTTTAATGATCCTAAGATGCAGCTTTTCAATGTTCTTATATTTCACGAGGCAACGGAAAGGGCTACCCGGAGTGTTCACATTTTCTGTTTCCATGTTCAGCGCTGGCATCAGGATTCGGTTAATGAGATTTTGGCAACTGATGGCTCCTTCCGTGCCAGGAAACCTGTTAATAGCCAGTTCACAGGTTTCTTTTGCCCGCTTTATTTCATATTGGGAAGTCGTATTGTTCAGCCTGTCGTAGGTGCTACCCTGGCTGTAATACAGTTCTGCCCTCAAATACATGGCGCGTGCTGCAGCGGGGTTGCCCGGATACTTGTTTTCAATGCTGAGCAGTGCATTTTCATACAGTCTGTCTTTACCGGAAATTACTGCATGCTGGTTTACAAATGAAAGCCTTATCAGGTCAGCATCAAGCAATGCATCCGGGTTTGTATCCTGCAGGTGAAACTTCAATATATCCTGTAAAAGCCTGATGGCGTTAAAATAATTTGATGAGCTGTCTTTAGTTACGAATGTTGTTTTGATGAATTCCGGGGCGGGCGCGAATATTTTTTCATCATCCAGAACAAATTTGTATGCAGGCATAATGATGCCGGTTTCATCGTTCATGAAATAGGCCGCAGCCCGGTGTGCCAACAGGTCGTAAAGGGTTGGCCTGAGGTTCCGTGTGTTTTCACCTTTTTGCAGAATGGCTTCAATGCCTTTGAGTGATGTGGTTTTAAGTATTGATTCGTTTTTTAGTGACAGCTTATATTGGGATAAAATGGTTGAATGGATTTTCTGCAGGCTCCATGTTCTGATATCTTTGCTTTTTTCTTCTGCAAGTTCCGTACGGTTGTAGAATGTATACCGGTTGTTTTCCAGGTAGTTCATAAAAAGTTCTGCTTGCATGCTCAGCAGTATATTTTTAGCCGGGGCTTTTGCTTTTGCAATCATTGTATCCAGGTAAAATATATTGTTTTCCCTGTTGTCCTCTTCAATCATGTTCCTGTATTTCATCTGGTACATGGCCGACTTCACCTGCTGAACCCAGTTGCTTGCTGCCGTGGCCATTTTGAAGATAAGCTGCACTTCCTGCAAGGCAGATTTTGTAAGCCCTTTTTTTTCGTAGCTGGCAACTGATTTCCAGTTTTTGCCATATTCATCCGGCGTTTGAGCTGAAGCGTTGAAAGATACCATAATGATCAGGGTTGATAACAAAAGGATTTTTTTGATATACATGAGCTGCTTATTTATTGTTCGTATATGCTTGGATGTAATGCTATGCCTTTTTTCATAAATTATGAAACAAATATTTCTTTAACTAAATATTAAGTATTTGCCTATAAACATAATTGTATGGGAATTATCCAAGCATTAGATTTTTAACCACTAAAAATTACGAAAATGAAAAGAATATTTACAATTATTTTGACTTTCGCAATCACATCCTTCTTGTTTGCCCAGCCAGGCGACAATGAGAGACGTAATTTCAATCAAAGCAAATTAAGTATCAGTATGATCAATAATCAGTCATTTTTGGTACTCGTTGATGGCAGGAATGTAGTAAGCCGTAATAATCAGAGCGGTATCCTGATCAATGATATCAGGCCAGGTTATCATAGTGTAAAAATTTACCGTCAGGTTTCCGGCAGGAAATATGATGGCAGGAGGCCCGACAGGAACCGCCAGTTGATATATGAATCAAACCTTAACATCAGGCCTAATTATCACGTAGACATCACTGTCAACCGTTTTGGACGTGTGTTCATAGATGAAAGGCATATGAGCGGTAATTATTATTCCGATTTTGATGATGATGGATTTGGAGGATATGGCTGGGGCGATAATGGTTATCATGATCAGTCAATGAGCAGCCAGTCGTTCAGCCAGTTCATCCAGGTGTTGAAAAGCGAATCTTTTGAAAATACTAGGCTCAGCCTGGCTAAACAAACCATTTCGGCCAATCAGTTTACTTCTGCACAGGTAAGGGAGATCATGCAGCAGTTCAGTTTTGACAACAACAGGCTTGAGATAGCCAAATACAGTTATAAGAATACGATTGATAAGAATAATTATTTTATGCTGAATGATGTGTTTTCCTTCAGCAGCAATAAAGAAGAACTATCAAAGTTCATTCAATCATACAGATAAGTTTCGGTGGCTATACTTTGGCAAGGGGGCTGGATGTGAATCCGCCCCTTTTTTTTGGCTTAAATGAAAATGTGCTGATGCAACCGTTTTGGAAACGCACATCAGCACATCTGTAAATTTTAATCTTATTTCTTTATGGCTTCTGCCATTGTTTTACCGATGTCGGCCGGGCTGGCTACCACATGAATGCCACAGGCTTCCATGATTTTCATTTTTGCAGCGGCTGTATCATCTTCTCCGCCAACGATGGCTCCTGCATGGCCCATACGCCTGCCCGGAGGAGCAGTTTGTCCGGCTATGAATCCTACTACCGGTTTTTTGTTGCCTGTTGATTTTATATAATGCGCCGCTTCAGCTTCCATACCGCCACCAATCTCACCGATCATTACAATTGCATCTGTTGCATCGTCGTTCATGAAAAGTTCAACGGCTTCTTTCGTGGTTGTTCCTATAATCGGGTCACCACCAATTCCGATAGCAGTAGAAATGCCGAGACCAGCTTTAGCCACCTGGTCTGCCGCTTCATAGGTAAGGGTTCCCGATTTGGAAACGATACCGATCCTTCCTTTTTTAAATATAAATCCGGGCATAATGCCAACTTTACATTCTTCGGCTGTAATTACGCCGGGGCAGTTTGGCCCGATCAGCCGTGTTTTGCTTCCTGTAAGATAATTTTTCACTTTTACCATATCCTGTACAGGGATACCTTCAGTAATACAAACAACCAGTGCAATTCCGGCATCGGCCGCTTCCAGTATGGCATCGGCAGCAAATGCCGGTGGTACAAAAATGATACTTACGTCTGCGCCTGTTTGTTTAACCGCATCTGACACGGTATTGAAAACAGGTTTTTCCAGGTGCAGGCTGCCGCCTTTTCCGGGAGTAACACCACCAACAACATTGCTGCCGTATTCTATCATTTGTGTGGCATGAAAAGTACCTTCCGTACCGGTGAAGCCCTGTACGATAATTTTGGAATTTTTGTTAACGAGTACTGACATGATTGCTATGAAAATTTAAGTTGAACTGTTCAATTACGGCGCAAAGATAGGGGAGAAGGCTTATTGATGGAACAGAATATTTACAATGGTATTGCGGTATGATCCGGAAGATGATTTGTGAAAACTTGGTTGGTATCCGCCTGGCGTCATTTACTGAAACAAAATGAACCTTTTTCGGGCTTATCCCTTTATTTCCCCATCCGGACCAACATGCCCTTTGGCTTCCAGTTTGCGCATATTTTTGGCATCCTGCAGGAATTCTGAAGCGAAAATAAATTCATTCAGTTGCTTATTATCGGAGAAGATGATATCCTTGCTGTTACCGGTCCATTCTTTCTTTCCGGCAGCCAGGTAAAGGATATTATCGCCTATTTCCATCACGCTGTTCATATCGTGGGTATTGATGATGGTGGTCATGTTGAATTCCTTTGTGATATCATAAATGAGTTTATCAATCAGCAGTGAGGTTTGAGGATCGAGGCCTGAATTGGGTTCATCACAAAACAGGAATTTGGGATTTAGTACGATGGCGCGGGCGATCCCAACCCTTTTTTTCATGCCGCCGCTTATTTCCGATGGGAATTTTTTGTTGCTGCCAGAGAGGTTAACCCTTTCCAGCACTTCGTTTACCCTTTTTAATTTGGCAGCCAGGGTATCTTTTGTAAACATGTCAAGCGGAAATTTCACATTGTCTTCCACACTCATGCTGTCGAACAGGGCGGAACCCTGGAACAGCATGCCAATCTGCTGCCTCAGAAGTTTTCTTTCTTCATGCGACATCTCCGTAAAACTCCTGCCGTCATATATGATCTCTCCATCATCGGGTTCTATCAACCCAACAAGGCATTTCTGCAAAACGGTTTTGCCGCTTCCGCTTGTACCGATGATGAGGTTGGCCATACCGGTCTCCATCACATGGCTTACACCGGCAAGTACAACCTTGTCGCCAAATTGTTTTTGTATATTTCTGAATTCAATCATGGGTGCATTTACAAATACGTCGTCTATGGGTTATAGTAATATGGCAGCCAGCACATAGTCTGCCAGTAATATCATCACACAGCTTACTACCACAGAAGTGGTGCTGCTCCTGCCTATTTCCAGCGCACCGCCTTTTACATAATACCCGTAATAGGCAGATACAGTGCTGATGATAAAAGCGAAAGTGTATGCTTTTATCAGAGCGAACGTTACATTATAGGGCATGAAATTCTCCATCAGCCCGGTGTCGAATGTTTCAGGAGAAAGTATGCCTGAGGCAGAACCTGCAAAACGCCCGCCATAAATGCCAAGTACCATTGATATCACCACCAGCATGGGTATGGTTAATAGTGCCGCCGCCACCTTAGGCATTACCAGGTAAGTTTTGGTGTTGATGCCCATTATTTCAAGTGCATCAATCTGTTCGCTTACACGCATGTTGCCGAGTTCGCTGGCTATCTTGCTGCCGATTACCCCGGCCAGCACGATACAGACCAGCGTTGGGGAGAATTCCAGGATAACGGTATCCCGTACAATGGTGGCTATCGTTTTCAGGGGAATCAGCGGGCTAACAAGCTGGTAGGAAGTCTGCACGGTACTAACCGCACCCATGAAAACAGAAATGATGGCAACGATGCCGATGGAACCGATTCCAATTTCGGAGCACTGGTGCATGAATTCTTTCCAGTACAGTTTTGCATTTTCAGGCCGGCTGAACATGCCTTTCAGCATCAGGATATATTTCCCGAAATGTGTAAAAAAATTCATGGCTCAGGTTGCTGTTTTCATAATTTAATAACATCGTAACGTCGGCTGCAAAAGCCTTGTTTATTTACGGTGCCTTGCCCACCAGGAGCTTTTTTTAATTTCTTCTTTGGCATTTGTTTTTGACTTTGACTGTGCATCAACCACTGCAATTACAACCATGTTGAATATAGAACGGATGGAACTGCCTAACTGCAACACGTGAACCGGTTTTTTCAGACCAAGCAGGATCGGCCCGATGCTATCTGCACCACCAACTTCCTGTAACAGGTTGTATGCGATATTTCCGGCTGCAAGGTTGGGAAAGATAAGTGTATTTACTTCCCCGTTTACAAGTTCGGTAAACGGGTAATTGTCTTTAAGTATTTCTTTGTTAAATGCCAGTATACCCTGGATTTCTCCGTCACAGATGAGTGAACTGTCTTTTTGTTTTACAATTTCACGTGCCTTACGTACCAGGTTCGATTCCGGTGAATTGCTGCTTCCGAAGTTTGAATAGGAGAGCATGGCGATTTTAGGAACGATGTTGAACATTTTCACTTCTTTGGCAACGAGCAGTGTAATTTCGGCCAGTTCTTCTGCGGTGGGGTTGAAGTTTACGGTTGTATCTGCCAGGAACAATGGGCCGCGTTTGGTGAACAACAGGTACATCCCAGCAATTTTTTTAACGCCGTCTTCAATGCCGATGATCTGTATGGCCGGTTTGATGGTATCCGGGTAATTCCGGCTTAGCCCGCTGATCATACAGTCTGCCTCACCTGTTTCAACCATCATACAGCCGAAATGGTTCCTGTCTTTCATCGATTTGAATGCTTCATACCTGTTGATGCCTTTGCGCTGGCGTTTAGCGAAAAACAATTCGCCGAACTGTTTTCGCATTTCTTCCATATCGTCGTTTTTCGGGTTGATGATGGGCATGCCTTCCAGGTCTATTCCGTTTGCAGCTGCAATGCTGAGTATTTTCTTTTCATCACCTAACAGGATAGGGTAACCGATTTTTTCATCCAATACGAGCTGAGCGGCTTTCAGTATTTTCACATTTTCTGCGTCTGCAAATACAACCCGTTTGGGGTCGCGTCTTGCCTTGCTTCCTATTACACGGCTCAGTTGGTTGTCGAGCCCCAGCCGTTTATTGAGTTCTATGGCATATGCATCCCAGTCAGTGATATTTACCCTGGCAACGCCGCTTTCAATGGCGGCTTTGGCAACAGCAGGCGCTACGATAGATAAGAGGCGCGGGTCAAGAGGTTTAGGGATGATATATTCGCTGCCGAATGAGATGTTCTTTTCATTATAAGCCAGTGTTACAATATCGGGTACCGGCGTTTTTGCCAGTTCTGCCAGCGCCCGCACGGCTGCCAGTTTCATCGGTTCATTGATCTGTTTTGCCCTTACATCCAGTGCGCCCCTGAAGATGTACGGGAAACCAAGTACATTGTTAACCTGGTTAGGGAAATCGCTCCTGCCGGTTGCCATGATCAGGTCTTTCCTGCTGGCTACTGCCACATCATAGGCAATTTCGGGGTTTGGGTTAGCCATAGCGAAAACGATCGGGTTGCGTGCCATTGATTTTACCATTTCCGGGGTTATCACATTGCCAACGCTGAGGCCTACAAAAACATCCGCATCTTTCAACGCTTTTGCCAGGTCATACGATTCATATTTCTTATCTACACAAAAGGGTTTTTTCAGTTCTTCCACATCTTCCCGGCCATGGTATAAAATGCCTTTCCTGTCAAATACCATAAAGTTGGAAGGTTTTGCACCAAGCGCTTCATACAGTTTAATACAGGCTATGGCAGCTGCTCCGGCCCCGTTAACCACAAACCTTACTTTGTCAATTTTTTTCTTTTGAATTTCAAGTGCGTTCAGTAATGCAGCAGCGGAAATGATAGCGGTCCCGTGCTGGTCGTCGTGCATCACAGGAATATTGCAACGTGCTTTCAGTTCCTGTTCAATATAAAAGCATTCGGGCGATTTGATATCTTCCAGGTTGATACCGCCAAAAGTAGGTTCAAGCGATTTTACGATCTGTACAAATTTTTCCGGATCGGTTTCAGCGATCTCAATATCGAAAACATCAATATCTGCAAAGATCTTGAACAATACGCCCTTTCCTTCCATCACCGGTTTGCCTGCTTCCGGCCCAATGTTTCCCAGGCCAAGCACTGCGGTGCCATTGCTGATAACCGCAACCAGGTTTCCTTTGGCTGTGTATTTATATACATCATCCGGATTGGCGGCAATTTCAAGACAAGGTTCAGCCACACCCGGAGAATAGGCAAGAGAAAGGTCTCTCTGCGTTTTTGCTTCCTTGGTAGGGATCACTTCAATTTTACCTGGTCTCCCTTTTGCGTGATATTCTAGCGCCTGTTGTTTTCTTAATTCTGTTGCCATATCAATACAGTTCAATCCATACCGGTTAGTTTAGGCAGGATGAACACGCAATTTACAAAATATGCCATTGTGTGGCCAGTATATTAATGTTTAATTGGGCTTTGCTTTAAATGACCATGTTATGATAAATTCGGCCACTATGTTTTCTTCCTTGTCTTTTCCTACACTGCGAGCTTGTACACTGGTGCTTTTTCCGGATGCAGCCGCTTCACGTATGGCTTGCTGAAACTGATTCCCGTCTTCGCAGATGAAGGTAGTTATGCCCGTAGCCTTTTTCATAAATGTTCCTTCCACTTTTATAACGAGCATACTGATAGCGGGTGTTTGCCTGTAAGTGTACATCATGGCAAGGATGCCGGTACTCATTTCGGCAGCCATGCTCAGGCACGCGAAATAGGTGCTCTTAAATGGATTTTTTGAAAACCATCTGTATGGAATAATAACGGAAGCCTGGTTCATATCTGCATATTTCACCCTTACCCCGCTGAAATAGGCCACAGGTAGCCTGGTTAGCAGGAACCAGGTGAATTTAAAAGGGTTTTGGATGAGTTCAAGGAAACTGGATGCGGATGCTGTCATGTAGGTTCATTATATTTTTGATTGTACATATAATTACGGTCAGCATGCATGTTCAATGGTTGAATACATAGCCTTACCGTATGTAGCCGGAATGTATAACTGCAACAATTGACAGTAATATTTTGCTTACAATGTCATTGTTTGTCTATTTCTACAATACAGGTAACGATGTCGTTACTGCCGTTTGTATCAGCTTTGAAATAGATGCTGTTATTATTGCCGCTACTGAATATAATATTGCCAACCGTATTGTCTGAAAGCGCATCGTTAAGTTTTGAAGTAAAATCAGGTTGGGAACTCTTATTTATGGCATCATTGATGGCATTATAGTCAAGCGCTTTTTTGCTCACAACAATTCCCATGAAATCCCTGTTACCTTCCTCATCTGCCTGGATGGATTCTTTACGGGGGAATAAGCGGTAACCTGTTATGCCGAAATAAGGCGAATGGATTGGTTTATAGGGGAATAAAACGATACTTTTTCCGGAAAGGTCAGGTGTAAAGATATAAGCATAACATTCAACGGCATTTCGCAGTTCAATCTTAAACTTTGATCCTTTCCTTATAGGGGCAATTGTTCTGAAAATATTTCCTGAGGCCACTTTCAGCGGTATGTTCTGTTTTGTTTCGTTATCTACCAGGCCGATATTGCATTCAAGTGACATGTTAAGGGCGGCGCCTCTTTTTTGTAAAGGATCGATGCCGTAGGCTTCCCTAACAAATTCTTTAAAATCACCATAACGCACATACGCAATGCCGTTCTCTCCCCATTCGGGGCCCCAACTGTTCATGATCTGGAAAGCGCCGCCTTCCACGCGGTCATCATATCCGATAACACACATGGCATGCCCGCCAAATCCCATTTGCTGCCTGTCGGCTTCCGTTGGGTGCCACACTTTTTCTCCCATCATATCCTGCATGAAACTGCCGCCAACCATCATACCGATAACGACGGGGGCATCTTTGGCCAGGTGTTCCTTTACTGCACGGATATTTATCCCGTTCACATCATCGGTTTCCGTGAGCCTGTTAAAACCATGTATTTTGTTGGCGGCTGCTTTTTGTAACAATGAATTGTTTGCCTGCCTGCTGCAATCCGATTCATCATATGCAAAATCCTGCAACGGAACTGATCCGGTTCTTTGCAGGAACTCCATCGCCCTTAAAATATATGACCCCTGGCAATCTTCCAGTGCAATATTGTTGTAAACGAATGCCGGGCTGTAGGCAACCTGGTTCGGGTCTGTTTGCGTGCTGCTTGATTCTAAAATTGTCCTGGCCGCATAAACGCTGCTCCAGGCTACGCAGCTTCCCTGCCTTCCCTGGTTGAGTCGCTGTGGTGCAAATCTTGCCAATGATACCGCTTCGGGTAACGGGTTTTTGTTGTTGTCATCTTCCAGCCCTTCGTATACACTTGCTTTTTTGAATTCATCGGGGTTGAAATTATAACCGCTTTGAGAAAACAGGCTTTGGATGGTACTCGCCGTATTGTTGTTGCAGCCGCCTTTGCTTAAAAGGAAATATCCGCCGGCAAGCAGTATTAAAAGGAATATCATTCCTTTGCCGCCTTTGAACAGCGTAAACAAAAGGGGGAGCAATCCCAACAGGTTTCCGCCACCTCCGGGCCTTCTGCCTCCACCTTCTCCCGTATTTTCATTATAATCGTCCTGCTGATCCTGCGGATCATCTACCATATGTAAAGCCATGATGCAAATTTAAAACTGTTAACGGATGTATGTTAAATGTAAGCCCTTTTTTCAGAATCACATGGTATCAAAGTTATTTTTCGATGATCTCAAATTCGCGGCTAATGCTGTTTCCTTCCTGGTCAGTTAGTGTGATAATATGTTTTCCTGCTGACGGATTTATTGATAACTGGTGATTGCCACTGGTACTGCCAATGAACTCATTATCCAGTGTCCAGAAAATTTTTGATGTTTTTTTCCGGTGCATGGCGGTGAAAATGGTTCTACCCTTTTCGCCATTCATTTCCATGGGTATATAAATCCTGGCTGCCGGTTGCGGATAGATGATTTCCATCGGCTTGCTGTTTCCCTGTTCAGTACAACCGGTCATGAATTCCGGTACAGGTTTATAATCGTGGTTATGCTGCCTGTAATAATATTCCATGGCAGGGGGCAGGATGAACCAGCTTTTATTTATCATATTTGACGGAGGATAGCAGTTGGCAGACACCTGGAATGTTTGGGCCTGGTCAAGATGTATCAATTTATGATAAGGGCACAATGGCGATTTGCCTGCATTAGGCGGCATGAAGAGCGTATCGGTTTCATTACAATCGGTACCGGCCCTGAAACCTGTTTGCCGGCAAACAGGTACAAATGTATAATTGTACACCGGCCTGGTAAACCAGGTAACGGTAGGCAATAAACGAAAAATATCAAACATGGCAGGGGCGGCACAGTTTATTCCTGTAAGGCCCGGCCGTCCTTCCCCGTCGGCGTTTCCTGCCCATACGGCAACTACATGTGCAGGTGTAACCCCAATGGCCCAGGCATCCCGGAAACCAAAGCTGGTTCCGGTTTTCCAGGCAATTTTTTGGGAAGAGGAAAATTGCTGCCAGAGGCCTTCTTCTCCCGGGCGCATCACTTCTTCCATTGCCATAAATGTGAAATAAGCCGATGTTGCGTCTATACTTCCATTCCAGCGTTCGTTCTTTTTTTCTATGATATTGAAAAAACGCGGTGGATGTATATCTCCCGCATCAGGGATGCCCTTGTTCCGTTGCTGGTGGTTTACCATCCTGGCCAGCGAAGCATACAAACCGGCCAGCTCCCACATGGTTACTTCACAACCACCCAGTATCATGCTGAGGCCATAATGGTCTGCCGGTTTTTTCAATGTACTTATTCCGCATTGCTGTAATAATTCATAAAACCGCTGGTACCTGTATTGCTGCAATAAACGGACAGCCGGTATATTCAGGCTCCTGGCCAGCGCCTGGCTGGCAGGTACAGCGCCATCATATCCCTGGTTGAAATTTTCCGGCGTGTAACCGGCAATGTCAGTTGGAATATCGGGCACCAGGGAGTGAGGAAGCGTTAAGCCATCACTGAGCATAGCAGCGTACAATAAAGGTTTCAAAGCGCTTCCCGGGCTTCGGGGCGCAGTAATGATATCTACATCAGTTTCCATTTCCTTGCTGCCGGAGTTGTATATGTTTCCAACATAGCACAGTGTATTTCCTGTTTCTACTTCCAGCACCAGTGCGCAGATATTGTTGATGCCGTTGCCTTTTAACTGAAGATGCTTTTGTTGCAGCAAGGCATTAACCTGTTGTTGCAGGATTCCATTAATAGTCGTTTTAACTTTTGTAGGTTGGCCCGAACCTTTATTGACTTTTATAAACTTTTGTAAAAGATGCGGTGCATGCTGGGGTAAAGGAACCGGTTTTTCGGGTATAGGTTCCAGTTTTGACAAGCGGGCGGTTTCTGTTGTTATTTTTCCGGTTTCAGCCAGCTTGTCCAGCAGCTTATTTCTTTTAATAAGCAGCGCATCCCTGTTTTTCCCCGGATGTACCAAAGCGGGTGCATTGGGCAATACAGCCAGCGTTGCCATCTCTGCCCAGCTAAGTTTACCGGGCGCCCTGCCGAAATAACGCCATGCTGCAGCATCAAGTCCTACAACATTACTGCCAAATGGCGCATTGGATGCATACATTGACAGTATTTCCCTTTTTGAGCAGCTCATTTCCAGCCTTACAGCAAGTAATAGCTCCTTTAGTTTGTTCCATACGCTTCTTTCATTATTCCTTTTTGCCAGGCGTATTACCTGCATGGTTATGGTACTTCCACCCTGTAATACTTTACGGTTCCTGAGGTTGGCAGAACCGGCACGGGCTATGGCTGCAACATCAAAACCCGGGTGCCTGAAAAAGCGTTTATCCTCAAACGTGGTGATGCAATCGATGAATTTTCCGGGCACATCCTTATTGGCCGGAAACCTCCATTGTCCGTCGGCGGCAATGGAGGCATTGAGCAGGTTGCCATTGGCATCCTCAATTACATAACTTGTTGGAGCCAGGAAAAGATTCCCGGGCATCATCAGCCAGAAAGCAGTTACAAGCAGTATTATACATAAAGCCGCAGCTTTTAATTTCCAGGAAAGCAGCCTTAAACGATGTTTGAATGCCGAAATTATTTTCATTTATTAGCATGCATGAAATACGGTGAATGGGTTAATAGTAAACTGCCATCCTCAAAAATCAACCCGCGTTCATTTAATTATTGTGCCAGCACTTCCACCCATTTGCCACCGGTTGATGCGCTGATGCTGTTATCATACATTGCCTGGCAGTTGGTAGCCGGTAAAAAATACCTGCCGGGGTATGCAGCATTCAACTGAACATAGTAAATCAATGTTTCGTTGGGCCTGATATTGAAATAGCTGTAAACCCTGTCATCTCTTACATCCTGGTAGGTTGCTGCTGATGATTTGAATGCCCCTTCACCATCCATCATCCTGGGATTAAGTATTTCCCAGCCGGAAGGGAATACCTGGCTAAGCGCCATTTGTGAATACATTCCCCGTTTACCCGGATTGGTTATGGTTACTTTTGCAATGAAATCTGTTCCCTGAGGGATTTTGCTGATATCAAGCGGTGCAGCATTTCTTGACATATACGTTACATTCATTACGAGTGCGCCGGTATTGTTTACGGGCCTGGTAGTGTCGCCGGTAGCCGGTTGCCCGCGGGTGATCAGTTTCAGGTACAGGGTATTTTTTCCTTTGTTTGTGATACTTACCGGTACAGCATTTGTTTTGAACTGTACGGGCAATTGGCGAAGGTATGATGCTGAACTGATATCGGTTCGTGCACCGTTGATGCTGGCTGCAGCAATAATCTTTTCACCGGAAGGGTTTTTACCGCAATAGGCTGCAATAGCCAACAGGGAATAGGCCGTTGTTTGTGTACTGTACCAGCTGTCTTCCGAAAGCCTCGCTGCAACTGTTGTTAATACCGAAGCCGCTTTATCTCGTTTACCCATTAAAGTTAGTGTTTCAAGTACCATGGCCTGGTCGCGTAGCCCGGAACCGTAAGTGATACCCGGGTTATTCCTCACCGGCATGGCCATGGAGAGACCGCTGATAAGGTCGAGCGCCGTATTGTCCTGACCGGCTAATTTATAGGCTGCAGCGAGCCTCCATTTAGCTTCTTCCGACAGGTATTTGAATTCCTTCAGCCTGTTCATGGCCCCCAATGCCGCTGATTTGGCCAGGGCCAGGCTGTAAAGCCGGTATGCCTGTGACAGGTCAGCTCCATAAAAATTGGTTGAGGATGGTGCCCAGTTGTTGGCTTTTCCACGCTGGAAATTTATCCATTGCTGCATCAGCTGGTCGCTAACAAAATACCCATTTTGCCTGGCTGCCAGCAGGAAATGGCCGGCATAAGTTGAACCCCAGTCATCGCTTTCATTACCACCCGGCCAATAGCTGAATCCGCCATCAGGCCTTTGAAACTGCTGTAATTTGGCGATACCTGCTTTTATATTTTTATCCACCTGGGCCTTTTGTTGGTCAGTAAGTTCAGTGAGCTGGTTAAGCACTAGTTGTGGAAAAACGGCTGATGTGGTTTGCTCGATACAGCCATGCGGGTATTCGATCAGGTAACCCAGGCGTTTTTGCAGGTTCAAGGAAGGAATAGATGAAATTTCCAGAACGCTATTGCTAAGAGCGGGTAACCCTATGGGTGAGGCGGTTATATTCCACTGCTGACCGGGTGCCAGTGTAAATTCCTGTACGTTTAAAATAACCGGGTTAGGGTTCCTTACATCTATTTCCACTTCATCGGTGGCAGATTCGGAACCGGATGAAGCGGAAACTTTTACCTTTCCAATTCCCTGTATGTTTTTTATTTTAACATCAAACCAGGCAAGCTGCTCACCTGTTTGTGAAAAATGTACAGCCTGTGACTGGCTGCCCAGCACCTCCATATATTCATTGGCCTGCAGGTTCACATTTACCGTCCTGATACTATTCTCCATAGCAAATACGGTAACCGGTAATTTGATGGTTTCTCCGGGAGATAACACACGGGGCATGGTAGTAAGCACCATTACGGGTTTTTTTACGGCAACCGCCTTTTCTGAAAAACCATAACTTCCTTTATGAGCTGCAATAACCATGGTTCTCACCGATCCTATATAAGCAGGCATTTGAAATGTTTGAGATTGTTTCTGCCTGGCGGAGAGATGAAATGGCCCAAGGTATTTAACAACCGGTTTGAAGCGGTTAGCGGTTTTCTGCTTTACCGGCCCGGCTTCTGCATCCCCACCAATGGTAAGTATCCTTTCGAGGTCTCCGCCCCAGGCACCGATCACCTGGTCGAATAAATCGAAGCTTTTTACACCCAGTGCTTCCTTTGCATTGAAAGCTGCATGCGGGTCGGGTGTTTTGAAACGGGTAAGGTCCAAAAGGCCTTCATCCACCACAGCGATGCAATAGGTCATTTCCCTGCCCAACGATTCACTAACGGTTACGGTTACCTTTTGTTCAGGCCTGATGGTGGCAGGCATGGAAATCTCGGGTTTCAGTATGCTGTTCTTATCATGTATGAACAAAGGGACAGATCCGTACATCCGGATAGGAAGGTCATTGAGGGTTTGGGCATGTGGTTGCAATAAGCTAACGGTAGCGTATATGTTCGGAGCCATTTCTGGCTCAGCTTTAAATGTTACAAGTGTCTGGCCTTTTACCGTCTCTTTCCAGAATGACCTTATGACTTTGCTGCCGTTTTCCAGGCTTACCAGCATTCTGCCGGCACCTGAACTGGGAACGGTTAGCGTAATGTCATCCCCTACATTGTATTTTTCCTTATTGCTGGTGAACGAGAGCATGGATGCGGCGCTTTGGTCGTTATCGCCGGATCGGCTTTGCCAGCCAGGTTCGTCAATATAAAATGCCTTTCCGGTTGTATGGCCACTTTTTTTGTCTTTAACCAATATGAGGTATCTTCCCCATTCTGTGGCAGTTGTACTGAACGACCATTGTGCCCTGCCGTTAGTTAAAGAGATGTCTTCCTTCTTCAATAATTTATTATATTCATCCTGGGTAAAATTGCTGAGGTTGTCTCCGCCATCATCCCACCACCAACGCCACTGGATTTTGAAGAACTGCACTTCCATATCGCTGTTTCCCTGTACCAGGTTACCCTTGCTGTCAACATTTATAACCTGTATCATGTGTTTCCTTCCCGACAGCAGGTAATCGAACGGTTTTTCGCCATCAGGTAATTTTATACCTGCATATGTGTTGTACGGGCTGTAAGGGATGGTCATGTTATCTATGCTAAAGCTTCCTCCTGGTTCAAAAACTTTCACCAGCAGGCTGGCAGTAAGCATTCCCGGCGCTTCGCCATCA
The DNA here is from genome assembly GCA_937996595.1 of uncultured Chitinophagaceae bacterium. GTDB lineage: Bacteria > Bacteroidota > Bacteroidia > Chitinophagales > Chitinophagaceae > Ferruginibacter. Next base: position 17,321 of record CALKVC010000020.1, on the reverse strand, counting down.
ATGCTGAAGGCCGGAGAGACGGTTGCCTGGCCGGTTTCGTCAGTAGTAGCATCCAGTATTGTTTTTGTTTGAGTAGCATAATTGGTAGTGGGGTTATCAAAATCAAAACCGGCAAATTTCGGGAACACGGTCTTTCTCGCATATAATGAAGCATCTATTTTAGCTTTCAGGTTTTTACCCGGGGTGCCGAAGAGCCAGGCTGTTTTAAGGTTGCCGGTAGCTATGCTGCTATTGCCAAGAATGGCATCTTTTCCAAAATCGAGGTTTATTTTTAAGCGGTTAGGCATTACCGTTTCTATTTTTATCCGCTTATCAAAAACGGCGCCACCCACTTTTATTTTTGCCAGCCAACTACCGGTGGGTGCAGATGGATCCGTTGCTGTTTTAAAAACATAAAAGCCATCAGCAGAACCGGATTGTACCGCATGCCTGTAAAGTTGTCCCTGCGGGGTGTACAGGCTGAAGTCTACCGGGTGCTCTGCCGGAAGGTTGCCTGATTTGTCTTCAATGATACAATTTATGAACAAGCTGTCGCCGGGCCTCCAAACACCCCGTTCGCCAAACACAAATCCTTTGATCCCTTTCTTTACCTCTTCGCCGCTTACATCAAAACGGCTCAATGGTAATGAATTGCCGTCATCCAGTTTCAGGTAACCACGTTCGGTTCCTTTTTTAGCAATTAGCAAATATGGTTTACGTTTCAACTGGATATTGGCAAAGCCATCAGTTCCGCTGGTTGCTTTTTCAATTACCTGTAACTGGTAATCAAGCATATGCAGTTCCACTCCAGCCATTGGTTCGGTAGAAAGGATGCTGCTTACAGCAACCATCATGCTGTTATCGTTTCCACGCTTTGCCGTAAGGCCAATATTACTGGCCAGTATATTCCTGGTGGCCCAGCGTTCCTTGTTATAATATGACCGGCTGGCAGGATCATTGCGGCGTTGCCAGTTGTATCCAAACGGATAATAGTTATCATATCGTTCCCAGAATGCTCCGTCATCATCCTTGCTATCTGATGCATATCCTTCATACTCATCTTCATAATATGATTCTCCATCACTGTTATCTGCTTCAGCAGTTGTATCAATCGCTGTTTTGCTGTATAAAGAATATTCGGGCCTGAATCCGATGGTTACCCGGTATATCGCGCCCGGTTCTGTTTTCAGGAACTTGTCAATATCAAGCGAAAAACGTTGCTTACGGTGAAGGTCAAGTGTTTTATCGTCATCAAGCCGCAAAGATTTTTGTACAACCGGTTTTGAAACCCTTCTCAATTCATAATTGCCGCCCAGGTCATTATCCTGCAGGAATTGCGGCACATTATTTTCATAAATCTTAATGATACTGATATCAACAGCGCTCAGGTTAACGGCTTCAAACGGCAAAACCAGTTTTCCGGATGAGGGCAGTATGTTGCCTTTTCCGTGAATCCTAACAGAAGGCAGCCGGTTTTCAAAAACAATGTTTCCGGAATAACTGCCCTCAAGGCTGCCGCCCCAGGCGTCTTTAATTCCAGGGTTAACATTTACGGCGTAATTGCCGTCAAGCATGCCATCCATATATAATTTTACTTCGCTTCCGCTTATGGTATAAGCCACATCAGGCAGGTTGCTTACTGTTATCAGTCCGGTAAGTTCCTGTCCAATAGCAATCGGGTTACTGAACTGAACGGATGCATATTGCTGTGCATCGTTCACCGGCATGATGCTAAGTACTTTAAAATCGCCGATGGCAGGTACAGCCAGTATTTCTTCACCGGCGCTTTTCATTTTCAATTTGGTTCCATCCCACTTAACCAACAATTTCGTTTCTTTTATGTCGCGTTTTATTCCTGAAATGGTGAATGAGTGTGTCTTATTATTATTGGAATGCTGCCAGCTTACAGCGCCCTGAGATACGGATAAGATCTTTTCTATGCCGGCAGGTTCTTCAGTATCTGCTGTTGTTATTTCACCGTTAAGGAACATCCTGTCTTTCTCATTAGAGCTTCTTAGTCCTGTTTGTTCCAGAATGCATGCGGGTTTTATTGTTTGCAGGCTGAACCTGAATTCGTTGAATTTCTCAGGTACTTTGGTAACGTTACCCAGTTTGAAATTCACTTCATACACCTGGTCTGGCTGCAGGTTTGATTCCGGTTTGAATTCGATGGTACGGGCATCAATCCAGGTGGTGCGGCCTTTCACTGATGGTTTGATGTTGAACAGATCTTCTTTAACAGCCTGCCCAACCGTATGGGTGGTTGTTGCATCTGCGGCCAGTTGTACGCGTATGCTGGTTGTTTTGGAAACAATTCCAGTTGTATAGGCTTCCACATATTTAGCATAAGCGGGATCAACATCCAGCCATTTGTCTTTTTTCTTACACGAAAGCGTACACGCAGTTGTTATAAGAAAAAGGAGAAAAAGGTAACGTGTTTTTTTGTTTTGAAGAACGGTTGGGGCGGGTATCATAACTGATGGTTTATATGCAAGAATTTGCCCTATAAATGTTGAAATAAAATTTCAAACCAGCAAACCTATTTTGTTTCGGTTAGTTAATTATTATATAAATAGCGCAGGCGGGTTAATGATTACCGGGAACAGCCTATTTATGTAACAGGCAGTTATGCCGAAATAGGGAGCAAAAAATAATGGGTATCCGGAATGAAAGGAACAATTATAAAACCTGGTTTTTCAGCAGGTCTTCAAATACATCGGCTTTTCTTATCAGGGTTGCTGTTCCGTTTTTTACCAGCACTTCAGCAGGTTTAAGCCTTGCATTGAAGTTGGATGACATTTCAAATCCGTAGGCGCCGGCGTTATAGAATACCAGGTAATCGCCTTCTCTCACTTCGGCCAGTGTTCGGTCCCAGGCGAAAGTGTCAGTTTCACAGATGTTGCCAACTACGGTATATATCCTTCCCGTTCCGCCAGGGTTTGAGATATTTTCTATGTGGTGGTAAGCTTCATACATCATTGGCCGGATAAGGTGGTTGAACCCGCTGTTCACACCAACAAATACGGTAGCCGGTGTTTGTTTTATTACATTGGCTTTTACGATAAGGTAACCGCACTGGCTTACCAGGTATTTGCCCGGTTCAAACCAAACCTGGATTTTTCTGCCTGTTTCCGTTTCATATTTTTGGAATGCTTCAGCTACTTTGCTTCCAAGCAGTGCTACATCGGTTTCCGTATCGCCCGGCTGGTATGGCACTTTAAAGCCGCTTCCCAGGTCAATGAATTGAAGGTTGGGAAAATGTTCCGCCATGCTGAACATCACTTCCAGCCCCATCAGGAAAACATTGATGTCTTTTATTTCACTGCCTGTATGCATGTGAATACCGGCTACATCGAGGTTGGTCGTTTTAACTATCCGTTCAATATGCCTGAGCTGGTGGATAGAGATACCGAATTTACTGTCTACATGCCCGGTTGAAATCTTGAAATTACCACCAGCCATGATGTGCGGGTTAAGCCTGATGCAAACCGGGTAACTGTTAGCAAACCGGTTGCCGAATTGTTCGAGGGTTGAAATATTATCTATATTGATATGAACACCCAGCTCTTTTGCTTCCAGTATCTCATTAAAATCTACACAATTGGGTGTAAATAATATATTCCTGTTGCTGAAACCGGCCATCAAGCCAAGCTTTACTTCATTGATACTAACGCAATCCAGCGAAGCTCCCAGGGAACAGATATATTTCAGGATGTTGATATTGGAAAGGGCTTTACAGGCATAAAATATCCTTGAGTCAAATGAACTGAATGCATCTGTTAGCCTGTGGTATTGTTCAGCAATCTTTTCTGCATGGTAAACATACACCGGTGTGCCGAATCTGCCGGCTATTTCTGAAAGCTGTTTTGCTGAAAGTTGAACTGGCATACCAGGTGATTGTTATTGTAATTGGTACAGGATATATGTATTGAAGGTAAACCGCGAAAACATATTATCAGGCTGTTTCGCCTGGATTTTCCTCTGTACCGGTAGCAGCTGGATTTTCATCAGCAGTTATGCCCATATTGGTTTCATCATCGGTTATTTCAATGCGGTAAGATTCTGTTTCATCATTGGCAGGGCTGTCTTCCATGCTTATCGCTTCTTCATATTCGGTGTCTGCACTCCTTTCACTGATGGAAGTGGCTTTAACCATCTCTTCCATCAATATTTCGTTGATTTTTGGCAATTCATCGGCGCTGTTTATGCCAAAATAGTCCATGAAAGATTTGGAAGTAGAATAAATAAGGGGTTTTCCTACTGCATTTTCATTTCTTCCCGATATGATTACCAGGTCTTTTTCCAGCAATTTCTGTACAGCATAATCGCAGTTAACGCCGCGGATAGATTCAATTTCGCTTTTGGTGATGGGTTGCTTATAAGCAATGATAGCCAGGGTTTCCAGTGCTGCAGATGAAAGCCGCTTGATGAATTTGTCGCCGTTTATCAGTGCTACGGTTTTATGGAATTCAGGTTTTGTAAGGAATTGCCAGCCGCCACCGCTTTGTTTCAGTTCAAATGAATAAAATTCTGAATTGTATTTTTCCCTGATTCCTTCCAAAGCAGTTTCAACCTGGTCGTGGCTTGCCCGGTCTTCAATAAATCCTAAAGCTGTGTTTATATATTCAGTTAGTTCTACCGATGTAAGTGGTTTATCACTGGCAAAAATGAGCGCTTCAATATGTGGAATGATCTGGGAAAGTTCCATATTATTTGAAAATTTGGAGATTTGGAGATTTTGAGATTATAATGTTGCATTGACTTTCTCAAGACTGGTAGTCAAATTTTACAATCTTCAAAACTTCAAATTGATTATCCCTGCAATGCTGCCGCACCACTTACAATTTCAGTAAGTTCGGTGGTGATGGCAGCCTGCCTGGCCCTGTTATAGCTGATCTTTAACGTTTTCAGTAATTCATTGGCATTGTCGCTTGCCTTATCCATGGCAGTCATCCTGGCACCGTGTTCACTGGCGTTGGCATCAAGTACCGATTTGTATAATTGGGTATTCAGGATCTTGGGCATCAGTTCGGTTATCAGCACCTCCTGGTTAGGTTCAAAAATGAAATCAGATTTTTTCTTACTTCCACTATCTGCCATCTTTTGAACAGGCAGGAATTGTTCGGTGACAAATCGTTGTGTGGCCGCATTTTTAAACTCGCTGTAAACAACATCAATGGCATCAACCTCTTTTGCGGCAAATTTATCCATGGCATACCTGGCTGCCGCCTGTACTTTTTCAAAACTGAGGCCATGAAATATATCCCAGTATGCATCAACCACCTTAAACCCGTTTTTGGTAAAATGCTCAAACCCTTTTTTACCGATAGGCAGAAACTGTACATTGCCTTTGGCAGCCTGCTGCGCATATTTTTCACGCATAATTTGTTTGGCCAGTTTTATCAGGTTGCTGTTATATCCGCCGCATAAACCGCGGTCGCTGGTAACCACAATGATCATCACCTTTTCAACCGGCCTTTCTGTTGCCAGGTCGAGGGAAATGTTGCCATCGCTGCTGCTCACGATATTGCTAAGCATTTCCTGCAATTTCTGTGCATAGGGGCGCATCTGTGTGATGGCATCCTGGGCACGGCGCAGTTTGGCAGCACTCACCATTTTCATGGCTTTTGTAATCTGCTGGGTACTTTGAACACTTTTGATCCGGTTTCTTACTTCTTTTAATGCACCACTCATACTGGCTGTTTTTTTATTTTTTCAGCTTTCACGGTTTAAAACGGTTGAACTGAATTTTTGAGCTGCAAAGGTAGGGCAAAAGGGTTAAAATTCAAGGGTTGAAAAAAGAACAATTTATCCGGTTTACGGTCATTTTATGATAATTGTACCCGATGCGGATACCCACTTGATTAAAAATGGCAGGAAAAACCTAACAGGATAATAAAAAATCGTGAATTTTTTCGCAGGGGAAATGGAGGGAAACCTGTTAGTAAGTGTCTTTATACCCGGTTTTGCTTAAAATTGGCTTTTGCTTCCCAAAATACTCTGAAAGATTACTGTACCTTTGCTGCCCTGTCAATTTGGCGAATAAAGGCAAATAGCATGTTATTTGACAGGCTCAGTATTTTTTAATTATATCCATCAACAGGAATCTATGTTAGGAATCATCTCAAAAATATTTGGAGGCAGCAAAAGCGAAAAAGATGTTAAGCAGATAATGCCCCAGGTTGCTAAGATCAACCAGTTTTTTAAAGAATACAGCAGTTTGTCTAATGATCAGCTAAGAAATAAAACACAGGAGTTCAGGGCCAGGATAAAAGAATACCTGGCAGAAAACGACAGGCAGATTGAGGGCAGGAAGACGGATGCGGAAGCATTGCCTTTTGAAGACATCAATGGGCGCGACAGCATTTACAAGGAAATTGACGAACTAAAAAAAGGGCGCGATAAGAAGATTGAAGAGATCTTACAGCAATTATTACCGGAAGCGTTTGCTGTTGTAAAGGAAACCAGCCGCCGCTTTAAGGAAAATGATGCATTGGTTTCTGCAGCTACTGACCTTGACAGGGAACTGGCTGCCCGTAAGAATAATATTACCATAGAAGCCGATAAGTCCATTTACAGGAATACCTGGACGGCCGGAGGCGGAACGGTAGTATGGAACATGGTTCACTATGATGTACAATTGATAGGTGGTACCGTTTTGCATTCGGGAAAAATTGCAGAAATGGCTACGGGTGAAGGTAAAACGCTGGTGAGTACTTTGCCGGCATATTTGAACGCCCTGGCTGGAGAAGGCGTACATATAGTTACTGTAAACGATTACCTGGCCCGCAGGGATAGTGAATGGAACGGTCCCATATTTGAATGGCTTGGACTCCGCGTAGATTGCATCGATAAGCATGAACCCAACAGCGATGCCCGCCGCAAAGCCTACAATGCGGATATCGTTTATGGTACCAATAATGAATTCGGCTTCGATTACCTCCGTGATAATATGGTGCATACACCCGATGAAATGGTGCAGCGCAAACACCATTTTGCCATGGTGGATGAGGTGGACAGCGTGTTGATTGATGATGCCAGGACACCGTTGATCATAAGCGGGCCCATAGGGCATAGTGATAACACCCAACTGTTTTTCGACCTGAAACCAAGGATTGAAAAACTGGTAGAAGCCCAAAAAAAAGCCACCAACCAGTTTCTTATTGAAGCAAAGAAAAAAATTGCAGAAGGTAATGACGACCCCAAAGATGGCGGCCTTGCCCTGATGCGCGCCCATCGCGGTTTACCCAAAAACAGTGCATTGATCAAATTCCTGAGTGAACCGGGTATGCGGGTTAAATTACAGAAAAGCGAGAACTATTACCTGGCAGACCAGCAAAAGGAAATGCCGAAAGTAGATGCAGAAATATTTTTCAGCATAGACGAAAAAAATAACCAGGTAGAACTTACCGATAAAGGGCTGAACCTCATCACCCGCAGCGGCGAAGACCCTGAATTTTTTGTGCTGCCGGATATTGCAACCAAGCTGAGTGAAATAGAACGTACTGATCTCACTGCCGAAGAAAAATTACAAAGAAAAGATAACCTGATAAAAGAATATGCATCCAAAGCCGAAAGGATACATACGGTTCAGCAACTGCTGAAAGCATACACTTTGTTTGACAAGGATGTGGAATATGTGGTGCTTGACGGGGCTGTGAAGATTGTTGATGAACAAACCGGCCGTATCCTGGATGGCAGAAGGTATTCTGACGGGCTACACCAGGCCATTGAAGCAAAGGAGAACGTAAAAATTGAAGCATCTACACAGACATACGCCACCGTTACCCTGCAGAATTATTTCAGGATGTATCACAAACTGGCAGGTATGACCGGTACGGCAGAAACAGAAGCAGCAGAACTCTGGAGCATTTATAAACTGGATGTGGTTAGTATTCCAACCAATGTGCCCGTAATACGTAAAGATGAACAGGACCTTGTTTATAAAACAAAGCGCGAAAAATACAAGGCCGTTATCGATGAGATTGAAAAGCTGCGTACTTCCGGAAGACCGTCCCTGGTGGGAACAACTTCGGTGGAAGTAAGTGAACTGCTAAGCCGGATGCTGAAACAGAAAAACATTCCGCATAATGTTCTAAATGCAAAGCAGCACTCAAAAGAAGCGCAAATTGTGGCAGAAGCCGGTTTTGCCGGAGCTGTAACCATTGCAACCAATATGGCAGGCCGTGGTACTGATATAAAACTGGGGCCGGGTGTTAAGGAAGCGGGCGGACTGGCAATCATCGGTACCGAACGTCATGAAAGCCGCAGGGTAGACAGGCAGCTCCGCGGTCGTGCAGGACGACAGGGCGATCCGGGAACATCCAGCTTTTTTGTATCGCTGGAAGACGACCTGATGCGTATGTTTGGCAGCGAGCGTATTGCCAGCCTGATGGACAGGATGGGTTATAAGGAAGGTGAAGTGATTCAGCACAGCATGATTACCAAGAGCATTGAAAGGGCACAGAAAAAAGTGGAGGAAAATAACTTCGGTATCCGCAAACGCCTGCTTGAATATGATGATGTGATGAACAAACAGCGTAATGTTGTTTACGGAAAAAGGAACCATGCCCTGTTCGGGGAAAGGCTGGCATTAGACCTTGACAATGCATTCTATTCTGTAGCGGAAGGCCTGGTGTTTTCAAATAAGGAAACGAATGATCATGAAGGTTTCAAACTGGCGGTGATCATGAATTTTGCCATTGAAACATCTATTACGGCAGCCGAATTGGATAAGGACGATGCTGCTGTATTAACGGAAAGGCTTTACAACGAATCTATTCAAAATTACAATAACAAGAAGAAAGCATTGGTTGAACAGACCATGCCAATCATCAGGAATATCCGTAAAGAACAGGGGAACCATATTGAAAATGTGGCGGTGCCATTTTCTGATGGTAACAAAGGCATCCAGGCGCTGGCAAACCTTGATAAATATTTTGAGAGCGAAGGCCAGGAACTGGGCCGGGCGCTTGAACGCAGCATAGCACTGGCTATGATAGATGATGCCTGGAAAGAACACTTGCGTGCCATGGACGATTTGCGGCAAAGCGTTCAGACAGCCGGTTATGAACAAAAAGACCCGTTGGTTATCTATAAGATTGAAGCGTATAATGCATTCAAACATATGGACGACCAGGTGAACAAGGATATTGTTAGTTTCCTGTGCCATGCACGCATTCCGATTGAACAGACCAATGCCGGCCAGATAAGGGAAGGACGCGAGCAGAAGACCGATATGAGCAAAATGAATGCAAACAAAACCCAGGTTGAGGCTGCAGGAAGTGATTATGCCGCCAATGAAAATGATTATTTTGATCCTTCATCTCCCATAAAGCAGGAACCAGTAAGGGTTGAACCAAAAATCGGGCGAAATGACCCATGCCCCTGCGGAAGCGGAAAGAAGTTTAAGCAGTGCCATGGAAAGGAAAGTTAAATGGTTTTTCAGCAATTGTTATGATACTAAAAAGCATTCATGAAGATGGATGCTTTTTGTTCAATAAGGTCTTTGTATGTATATTAGTTTACCTTGAATTCAATGTAAACAGATGTCAATGGATGATTTGCGGGAAAGCTTGAAAATATAATTCAGCATGATGAACCTGGAACATGTTTTAACATATGCACTTTTAAATCCTGCCGCAACATTAGCGGAAGCAGACAGTTTATGTATTCAGGCAATTGAAAAAAAAGCCTGGTCAGTATGTGTGCCGCCTTTATTCGTAAAAAGGGTAAAGGAGCGTTTGAAAGATACGGCCGTTAAAACCACAACGGTAGTGGGATATCCTTTTGGTTACAGTATCATTGAAGCAAAACTGGCTGAAACCGTAATGGCTATTGTGGATGGAGCAGATGTAATTGAAATATCGGCAAACATGAACGCAGTAAAGAACGCTGACTGGCAATACCTGGCAAAAGAAATAAACACTATTTTGCCCGTGATTAGAAGCAAAAGCCGGAATGCCGCTGTGGTCCTGGAAACCTCTTTGCTGGATGACAAAGAATTGACTGCCTGTTGTGATATGTATGGAGCAGCAGGAGTGGATTTTATTAAAACGGCCTCGGGAATGCTGGCAGAAAATGATACTCTAGAAACTGTCCGTTTAATGAGGAATTGCCTGGCAAACCAGGTTAAAATAAAAACCGTTGGGGCGGTGGAAGATATTGAACAGCTGAATTTGTTGCTTGCCGCCGGGGCAGACTATATAAGCATTGATAATGGTATTTCAGGAAAGGGCGGCATGCCGGAATGATTTAATGATACAGATTATATAAAACAGTATAACTTTATAGGATACATGTTAAAGGGAGGAGTGTTTTAAATTGCTAACTGCAACGATTAAATGATAATTTGTTTAAATTTTTTTAGGAATCATGATACAGCGAATGAAACATTCTATTTTGATTTTTGCTTCCTGTTTGGCCATTGCTTCTGCAAATGCACAGCAAAGCGATTCAGATACTACAGGCAATGTGGTTATAACCAAAGACCCCCGGATAGATATCCTAGGAAAAAAAATGGCAGAGTACAATGAAAAACTGGCCGGTAAAGTGCATACAACAAGAGGTTACCGTCTTATGCTGTTATCCACCAGCGACAGGGCGCAGGCTATCCAGGTAAGGACTCGCATTTTACAGTTATTCCCCAATCAGAGTATTTATATGGTATTCCAGTCGCCATTCATTAAATTGAAGTTTGGTAACTTCCTCGACAAGGGTGAAGCAAATGATTTCCGGAAGCAGATCATGGATCTGAAGATTGTACCGGGAAATATATATGTAGTGCCCGAAATGGTGGAAGCGAAAGCTGAGAAAATAAATGCACAACAGGAAGAATGAAATTCGTAATTGCTTAAATATGCGTCATGGTTGAAAAGATAAGGCAATTGGCTGCATCATATGCTGATGAATTTACCAGGGTCAGGCATCACCTTCATGCAAACCCTGAGCTCAGCTATGAAGAACATGTAACATCCGCATTCATACAGCAGCAGTTACGTGCATGGCAGATCCCGTTTGAAGTAAAAGCCACCACCGGTGTTGTCGGGCTCATCAAGGGCCGGAACCCCGATGCCTCTATCGTTGCCCTGCGTGCCGATATGGACGCTTTGCCCATACAGGAAGAGAATGATGTACCCTATAAGTCAAAGAAACCGGGTATCATGCATGCCTGTGGCCATGATGTTCATACAACCTGTTTGCTGGGTGCTGCAAAAATACTCAATGAACTAAAGGATGAATGGGAAGGCACGGTGAAACTGGTGTTTCAGCCGGGTGAAGAAAAGAATCCGGGAGGCGCCAGCCTGATGATTGCGGAAGGCGTGTTGGATAATCCCGCTCCTCAGAAAATTTTTGCATTACACGTACACCCCGGGCTTGAAGTTGGCAAATACAGTTTCAGGGGCGGCATGGTCATGGCAAGCGCTGATGAGATATATATCACTATCCGCTCAAAAGGCGGTCATGCAGCAGCGCCGCAGTTTACAGCAGATACTATTTTGACCGGCGCTCAAATTGTAACAGCTCTCCAGCAAATAGTAAGCAGGAATAATAATCCGTTTAATCCATCGGTACTATCCATTACTTCTTTCCAGGGGGGGAATACCACCAATGTGATTCCGTCGGAAGTTAAACTGATGGGAACATTCCGTGCCATGAATGAAGATTGGCGGTTCAGGGCCCATGAGCTGATTAAAAGTCAGGTTGTTGGAATAGCAGAAGCATTGGGTGCAACAGCAGAAGTAAGGATAGATGTTGGATATCCATTTGTGCTTAATGATGAAGCTTTAACAGCAGCAGCACGGAAACAGGCCGAAATATACGCAGGGGCAGATATGGTGGAAGAAACGGAATTGCGCATGGGTGCCGAAGATTTTGCTTATTATTCACATAAGATACCGGGTTGTTTTTTCAGGCTTGGAGCAGGAAACAAGGCAAAGAATATTACAAGCGGCGTGCATACACCCACATTCAACATAGATGAAAAAGCGATAGAAAACGGGATGGGGATGATGGCATGGCTCGCCATTTCAGGATAGGTGAAAACGCCCGGTAACTAAAAACGGCTGCATTAGGGTATTGGAATCATTTTGTCATGACCTGTATTATTTCGTCTGTGCATTAACGTTTTCTGGTTGTGGCTATCACATAATACATACAAATATGAAGATTTCTTTTCACGGGGCGGCACGGACCGTTACAGGTTCAAAACACCTTGTTACACTTAGAAACGGAACAAAGTACCTGTTGGATTGTGGTATGTTCCAGGGTATGGGTAAAGATACCGATATGATGAACAGGCACTGGGGTTTTGATCCTGCAACAGTAAAGCACCTTATTTTGTCGCATGCTCATATTGACCATAGCGGGCTGATTCCCAAGTTTGTAAAAGACGGGTTTGCGGGTAAGATATTCTGCACACCGGCCACAAAGGAACTGGCATCCGTATTATTGGAGGATTCTGCCGGTATACAGGAAAGCGAGATCAAGTATGAAAACAAGAGAAGGTCAGCCGATGGCCTTCCTTATATTAAACCTTTGTACTCACTGGAAGATGCATTGGCTGCCAATGACTATTTTGAGCCGGTTGAATATGGGAACTGGGTGAAGATAGACGAGCATGTTGAACTGATGTACACAGATGCCGGCCATATTATTGGAAGTGCTGCCGTTCACCTGCGGATTACGGAAGGCGGAAAAACGACCAGGCTTACATTCAGTGGTGATGTGGGAAGGTACCGCGACGCCATTTTAAAATCACCGGCTGAATTTCCGCAGGCGGATATCATCATACTGGAAAGTACCTATGGCGACAAATTGCACGATGTAAGCGCAACAACGCCCGATAATTTACTGCACTGGATTGAAAAAGCATGCCTGCAGAAAAAGGGAAAACTGATCATACCGGCTTTTAGTGTGGGAAGAACCCAGGAACTACTGTATTCATTGAACCAGCTTGAACTGGAAAACAGGTTGCCTGAACTGAATTATTATGTTGACAGCCCCTTGAGTTATGAAGCAACCCAAATTGTAAAACGCTACCCGCATTACTTCAATGCCACTATCCAGAAAATATTGAAAAGTGACAGCGATCCTTTCGGTTTCAAAGGGCTGAAATTCATCAAATCGATAGACGAATCGAAACTGCTTAATTTCAGGAACGGGCCGATGGTTATCATTTCTGCCAGCGGTATGGCTGATGCCGGAAGGGTGAAACATCATATAAGTAACAATATTGAAAACAGCCGGAATACCATTTTGTTTACGGGTTACTGCGAACCGCGTTCCCTGGGCGGCCGTTTGCTGGAAGGAGCTAAGGAAGTAAAGATCTATGGTGCTGTACATGAAGTGCATGCAGAAATTGGAGCTGTCAGGAGCATGAGCGCCCATGGCGATTATGAAGACCTTTGCCAGTTTCTTGCCTGTCAGAACCCTGATGAAGTACAGCGTTTATTCCTGGTTCATGGCGAATATGATGTACAGCTTCAATTCAAGAACAGGCTGATCAGGAAGGGGTTCGATGATGTGGAAATTCCGGAAATGCATGCCGAAATAGGGCTTGGATAGTCATTTAATAGCGGTCAACATTAAATGCAGTTATATCGATGCTGCATTTTTTATGTAAAATGATCTCACTCACCAGTTTTCCGGTACCCGTTCCCTGTGATATGCCAAGCATAGCATGTCCGCCGGCCATGGTAACATTGCTGAAGTTGGCAACCCTTCCGATATAAGGAAGTCCGTCGGGAGATACCGGCCTCAGCCCTGTCCAGATTTTTTCAGCAGGCGGAAATGAAATGTCCAGCCCGGGATAGAAATCTTTTGCGGAATCATAGATACCTTTCATCCTGCTAACGAGCACATTGTTATTAATGCCACTCAGTTCCATTGTACCACCTATGCGCAGGCTGTTGCCCCATGGGGTGATGGCACACCTTCCGTCAACCAGGATGGCCGGGTACCTTATGTTTTTTTCAATGTAAGGATATGTATAACTGTAACCCTTACCTGCCTGGAGTAATATTTTTAGGCCGATCATTTTAGCCAGTTCCGGCAACCAGCTTCCGCCGGCAAGCAATATTTCGGCTGTTTCATATTTCCCTTTACCTGTTAATATTGCGGATATACGGTTGTTATGTTTTTCAAACCCTGTTACTGTTGTATTGAAAAGAAACCGTACCCCATTTTTTCCCAAATAACTTTTCAGTTGCAGCATGAATTTGCCAGGATTAAAATGGCAGTCGTCCTTAAACAACACGGCACCTGATACATCTGTTGCCACATCTGGTTCCAGTTCCTGCACCTGTTGCCTGTTAAGACGTTCAACCTTAAGCCCGAACCTTTCTGCATCATCAGCCATATGGCATTCATGGTCAAAAGTTTTTGGCGCCTTGCACATCATGAGGCAACCGATTTCTTCCATATCAAAACCATCGCCGATACTGCTTTTCATCTCATTGATCAGCCGCCTGCTGAATTGCAGGATATTATTCAGGTGCGGTGCATTTTTTTTTACTGTTGCTGTTTTACTGTTTTTCCAGAAATGATATCCCCATCGTAACAGGTCTGTATTAAGCCGCGGCTTGATGTAAAAAGGGCTACTGCTGCTTAGCATATGTTTTAAACCTTCTGCAATGATACCGGGTGACGCCAGAGGTATGAAATGGCTGGGCGACATATAGCCCATATTCCCAAAAGAACATCCATCAGTGATATCGCCCTTATCTACAACTGTTACTGCATATCCTTCTTTGGATAAATAATAGGCGCTGCATAAACCGATTATGCCGCCACCAATGATTGTTACATCAGCCATTTCATTTTAACCTTTATGTAAATCAAACAAATTATCAGTTCAATCTTTTATAAGGGGTTTTTCAGATCACCTGAAACCCGGTGGCATAAGGATCATCTTCATCATCAATGGTAATGATGTTATGTCCGTAAACCCTTGCCCAGCCTTCAATAGCCGGCCTGATCGCTTTCATCCCGTTTATTTCCAGTTCTTCTTCAATACGCCCGGTGAATTTGCTGCCGATGATGCTTTCGTGAATGAACAGATCGCCTTTTTTCAATTTGCCTTTGGCATACCATTGTGCCATACGGGCCGAAGTGCCCGTGCCGCATGGGCTTCTGTCAATCGCTTTATTACCGTAGAATACAGCATTTCTTGCCGTAGATGTTTTATCCAGTACAGACCCTGTCCAGAGAATATGGCTGCATCCTTTTATACTGTCATTTTCGGGGTGAACAAATTCATATTTTTCATTGATCTTTTTCCTCAGTTCCCGGGCCAGCACGATCAGTTTTTCTGCTGTATAGTTTTCAAGCCCTGTAAAATTCTTTTGTATGTCAACAATGGCATAAAAATTACCGCCATAGGAAACATCAATAATGAGTTCTCCCAATTCCGGGCATTCAACAACCAGTTCTGCTGCTGCCAGGAAAGAAGCCACATTGGTAAGGTTTACGGATTTCACTTTTGAGCCTTCCATTTTATACCTTACCAGTACAAGCCCGGCAGGCGTTTCCATTCTTACTGTTCCGGGTACACGCGGTTGTACGAGGCCTTCTTCAATGGCAATGGTAATAGTGCCAATAGTGCTATGCCCGCACATGGGAAGGCAGCCGCTTGTTTCAATGAACAGCACTGCTACGTCATTCTGCGGATCATGTGGGGGATATAAGATTGACCCGCTCATCATATCATGCCCGCGGGGTTCAAACATTAGCCCGGTCCTTATCCAGTCGTATTCCCGGATAAAATGCTGCCTCTTTTCACTCATATTGCTGCCGGAGAGTGCGGGGCCGCCCGACTTGACCAACCGTACCGGGTTTCCGCAGGTATGTGCGTCTATACAGGTAAAAGTACTTTTCATGCTTTGTGTTGCCGGTGAGTAAACTCTTATTTATGTTTTGTAAATTTATAACATGGAACAGTACGGAAAGATTTTACTTTTTGCCATGCCGGCATTCCTGGCGCTGGTATTGTTTGAAAAATGGTACGGATGGCGCAAGGGTAATGATACGGTAAGGAACATGGATATGATTTCCAGCCTCAGTTCCGGCGTTACCAATGTTACAAAGGATGTACTGGGCCTGGCTATCGCTTTAATCAGTTATGAATGGCTGGTTAGTAAAGTGGCGCTTACTCATATTGGGACATACTGGTATACCTATGTGATCGTATTTATTGTACTTGATTTTGCCGGGTATACGGTTCATGCCATCGACCATAAAGTGAACTTTTTCTGGAACAGCCATATCATCCATCATAGCAGCGAGGAGTTTAACCTTGCCTGTGCGCTGCGGCAAAGCATTTCTGTTTTCATAAGGTTATTTGTGATACTGTTAATTCCGGCGGCTTTGCTGGGCATCGATCCAACAGTGATTGCCATTGTAGCTCCATTGCATTTGTTTGCTCAATTCTGGTATCATACACAGCATATTGATAAGATGGGTTTTTTAGAAAAAATTATTGTTACGCCTTCTCACCACCGGGTACATCATGCCCTGAACCCTGAATACCTGGATAAGAATTTCGGCCAGATTTTTATCATTTGGGATAAACTGTTTGGTACGTTCCAGGAAGAATTACCCAACGTAAAACCGGTGTATGGCATTACCAGGCCTGTACGAACATGGAATCCGATCAGGATAAATTTCCAGCACCTCTGGCTGATGATAAAAGATGCATGGTATACGAAAAGTTTCAATGACAAGCTGCGGATTTGGTTCAAGCCTACCGGATGGAGACCTGATGATGTGGCAGGCAAGTACCCGGTATATAAGATAGAAGACCCCAATCATTTTGAAAAATACGATCCGCCTGCATCCAAGTTTTTACAGGTTTGGTCATGGGTTCAGTTGATCATGCTGTTGTTATTTATCAGCTACCTGTTCGGTAACATAGCTTATATTGGTAAGCCGGATATTTTTTTATACGGAGGTTTTGTCTTCCTGATGGTATATGCTTTCACTGAACTGATGGACGGAAACAGGTTTGCGGTATGGTGGGGTTTGCTGTTTTCGCTTACAGGAGCAGGAATAATTTTTTATACCGGTGACTGGTTTGGAATAGCTGCATTTTTCCCCTACACGAAATATATACTGCTTTGTTATTTTGCAATGTCTTTTTTCTTAACTGTATTGATCAGTAAAAATCAATTACAGGTAAATAAGCTTTCATTAGGTTAAGCTGTTCACCCGGTTTTTGTAATACTGTCTTTAGATGGAATGTTATCAATGGTTCTCCAGATCTGCAGCGGGTTATTGTTTTTAAGTTCATCCGGCAATAGTTCATCCGGCCAGTTTTGAAAAGCCATCGGCCTGGCAAAGCGCCT